>CAYWOM010000176.1:0-4656 GCA_964459905.1 uncultured Polaribacter sp.
AGAAGCAGCAGATGATATTTGTTATACAATTATAGATTTCGAAGACGGAATTAATTTGGGTTTAATTGATGAAGAGTATGCTTTAGAATACTTAATTAAATTGGTAAAAGATACAATAGATAGTAAAAAATACCACACATTAAAACATAAAACAGACAGAATAAGTTATTTGCGGGCCTTGGCAATTGGCGTATTAATTAATGAAGCTGTAGACCTCTTTTTAGCCAATGAAACATCAATTTTAAACGGTACTTTTCAAAAATCTTTACTAGACAAATGTGCTTACGAAGCACAAATTAACGACATACTAAAAATAAGCATTGCTAAAATATATAAAAGTAAAGAAGTTGTAGAAAAAGAAATAGCTGGCTATAGAATTATTGCAGACTTGTTAGACGTATTTGTAACCGCTTTAAATAATAAATTCGATGAAAAATCATCAAATTTTGATACACTGGTTTTAAATCTCTTGCCAAAAGAATATCAAGCCCCAACAGTAAATTTATATAGTAGAATATTACAAGTATGTAGTTATGTTTCTAGAATATCAGATAGTTATGCCATACGAATGCACAAAAAATTAACAGGAAATATTATTTAATAGAAGATAAAATTCCTTAAATTAGTATCTGTTATTATATAAAACACAAAAATTATGAAAAAAAAATTACTATCTAGCCTTCTAATAACCGCGGTTATTGGCGTATTTTTTATTCTTCAACAAAAAAATACAAACGAACAAGATTCAGTTAAAGTTACTCCAGAACGAGTTATAAAATTAAAAAAGAAAACTGAAAACGAAAGACAACTTTACACTATTGAAAGAGCAAAGTATGAATTCGATATGCAAAAAAACCCTATAACAGGTATAATTCCTTTAGAGGAAAAAAGAAAAGAAAATGATGTTTCATTAGAACTTATGAAACAAAAAGCTTTTCAAAGAACAACTTCAAGTACCTACGCTTCAAGAGGTCCCTCAAATTTAGGTGGAAGAACAAGGGCTCTTGCAGTAGATATTTCTGATGCTACCAGTAATACTATACTTTCAGGTGGCGTTAGTAGTGGTTTGTTTAGAACCACGGATGGTGGGGCAAGCTGGACAAAAGTAACTCCTCCAGGTCAAATACAAAACGTTACAGCAATAGCTCAAGATCCTAGAATTGGTTTTCAAAATATATGGTATTATGCTACCGGAGAATGGTCTGGTAACAGTGCGTCTTTGGGGTCTGCGTATCGTGGACAAGGAGTTTGGAAATCAACCGATAGTGGTCTTACTTGGTCAGTAATAACAGGAACTAGTTCAAGTCATACGGCATTTGATAGTTTCTTTGATTATACAAATGCCTTAGAAGTAAACCCAATTACTGGTCATTTATTTATTGCAACAACAGGTAGAATATATAGATATGATGGAGCAAGTTTAACAATAGAATTACAATTACCTGGTACCTCTACTGGTTGGACAGATGTTGTAGTTACACCATTAGGAAAAGTATTTGCTAGTTTTGTTGGTAATTCTGCTTCAGAAGGCGTTTGGTCATCTCCAACAGGTAATGGTTCTTGGACACAGATTGCTAAAAATGGTACCCCTACAAATTGGGCTGCAACTGGCAGAATAGTGTTAGGACAAGCATCCTCTAATGACGGACTAGTATATGCCTTATTCGTTAATGGAATTTCTGGAGGTAAAGAAGCAGACTTATGGCAATACAATCCTTTGTTAAGTACATGGATTAATTATTCATCAAAACTACCAGATGAAATAGGAGGAGATTTAGCAGGTAATGACCCTTTTGCCGTTCAAGGTGGTTATGATCTTGTGGTTTCTGTAAAACCAGACAATGAAAACTTTGTAGTTATTGGAGGAACAAATGCTTACAAAATAGAAAATATTGCAACAGATGCTACGTTTGTAAGAATTGGCGGTTATGCGAGCAATACAAGTTATGCTATTTATAATGTGGGAGGCGTAAGACATCATCCAGATATTCATGCTTTAGAATTCGATCCCAATAATAATAATATACTTTATAGTGGCACAGATGGTGGGGTTCACAAAACAGCAGACATAACAGCAGCTGCAATACCATGGCAAAATTTAAATAATAATTATATTACTTACCAATATTACCACGTTGCTTTAGATCCTTTAAATGGTAGTAACATAGTCTTTGGAGGTGCACAAGATAATGGTACCACTATAGGAGGTACAGATGCAGGTTTAACAGACAATACTATGATGAATACTTATTCTGGAGGTGATGGCGTAGCAGTTGGTATAGCAAGAAGAGATGCTGATGCAAATTTACAGTTCTTTTATGGGTTTCAGCAAGGTAATATTAGAACAAATTACGGTGGCTTTAGAGATATAAAACCTACGGGTTCTCCTAGTGGTAATGCTGCTCAGTTTGTAACTTATTTTTACTTAGATCCAGATAATAGCCAAACGCTATATTATGCAGGAAACAGCGATTTGTATAGAACAAATGCATCTGCTACTGTAACTACAGCAGATTGGGATAATTTAGGAGCTTTTAGTACAGGTGAAAACTTAAGAACAATAGCAACTACTAGAGGTGCGTATAGTGCGTTTACTAGTTTTCTGTTAGTTGGTGGTAATAGTGGAGGTGTTTTTAAAGTTTTGAACCCTCAAGGAATAGCAAATATAGCTACTGCTGTAAATGTTACTCCAGCAGGCGCATCAATAACTGCAAATACTATAGTTAGTGATATAGCAATTCATCCAACAAATCCAGATATTGTTTTAGTAACGTATGCAAATTATGGCATACCTAGTATATACCTCTCTACCAACGCAACATCTGCAACACCTACCTGGACTTTAGTAGAAAAAAACTTAGATGCGCATTCAATTCGTTCTGCGGCAATTACTGTTGTAGGTTCTGAAACTATATATTTTGTTGGTACAGCTAGAGGTTTGTATAGTTCTACAGACCCAACAACTAAAGATTGGGAAATGGAAGGTGCAAACAGCATAGGTCTTGCCGTAGTAAGTGGTTTGGTTTACAGACCTTCTGATAATAAATTATTAATAGGTACCCATGGTAACGGAATGTTTGAAACTACCGTAGAAGGAACACTTTCTACCAGTTCTTTTGCTAAAAATACTAGTGATATTTCTTTTTATCCAAATCCGGCTAACAAAGAATTAAATATTCAAAGTAATACAATTGATTTAAGTAAGAATGTTGGGTTTACTATTTCTGATATTACAGGTAAAACGGTTAAAAAAGGAATTACAAAGAATACAATAATTGATGTTGAAAGCTTAAATGCTGGAGTGTATTTAATGAGTTTAAATGTTGATGGTAAAAAGGAGAACTTTAAGTTTATAAAAAACTAATTAATAATTATGACTAAGATTAATCTTTTCGGTTTTTTGTTTTTATTTGCTTTTATTGGATGTTCAACCACTTATAAACTAGAGCAAAAATCGATGTTAAGTTTTAATGAATCTTATTATAATTTATACTCAGCCGCTGTTAAAGGTGGAGGTGGTGGTTATAATGTGTATTTAATTATGAATGAAGACACTAATTTTGATAAGAAAAAAATTAAGGTTATAGGTATTTATTTTAAAGAAAAATATACAAAAATTAAACATCAAGGATTAAATAAGTATCAAGCATTTATAAAACAAAATGCAAACACAGATCAATTAGAGTTTGAAAGTGATAAGAAAGTTAAAACTGTTCAAAAAGAAGAAGAGAAAATACCTTTTACTTTAAAAGATAATGAAGCTGTTATAAGTTATTTAATTAAAGATAATATGAAGTATGTTAAAATAATTCTAACACAAAAAGAAACAGAAGATTTTCCGATGTAATAATTAATAAGTTTTTAGTTTTAAGTAAAAAAAAGACGCCATTGGCGTCTTTTTTTATGAATACAATTTAAATTTATTTGCCAAACTATAAGCATCTAAATCAATTTTATATTGAAGTTTGGCAATACTTCCGTGTTCTATAAAATTATCAGGAACTCCTAAAACCTCAATTTTATTTTTGTAGTTATTTTCTGAAGCAAATTCTAAAACAGCACTTCCAAATCCACCTTTTATAGTACCGTCTTCAACAGTAATAATTGTTTGATGGCTTTTAAAAATGGTATGCAATACTATTTCATCTAAAGGTTTTACAAAACGTAGGTCGTAATGTGAAAAAACAGATTTATTATCTAATAAATCAATTGCTTCACTAACATTTTTGGCAATTGTACCAATAGTTAAAATAGCAGTTTTAGCTCCTTTTTTAAGACAAGATCCTTTACCAATTTCTATTTCTTGAAACGGTTTTTGCCAATCAATTATAGTTCCTGTTCCTCTTGGGTACCTTATTGCAATCGGGTTTTTTAATCCTTTTTGTGCAGTATAAAGTATGTTACGTAATTCTATTTCATTTCTTGGCGCAAAAATAATTAGGTTAGGTATGCAGCGCAAAAAAGCCAAATCGAAAACACCATGATGTGTAGCGCCATCTTCGCCCACCAAACCAGCTCTGTCTAAACAGAAAATAACGGGTAAGTTTTGTAGCGCAACATCATGTATTACTTGGTCATAAGCACGTTGTAAAAATGTTGAGTAAATATTACAAAACGGCACTAAACCTTGGGTAGCCATACCGGCAGCTAAAGTTA
>CAYWOM010000177.1:0-4644 GCA_964459905.1 uncultured Polaribacter sp.
AAACTTTTCTATTTTCAATATTATTTATATTTGCTAACACCGCATACATGCCGTAAGTTGGTGGTAATGTAATAATATTATCTTCTTTTGGTTCACAAAAAGCCCTAAAAATTAAATCTAGCACTTCATCACTTCCATTTCCTAAAAGGATGTTATTTTTATCAATATTTTTAATTTTTGATAATAATTCTTTTACATCATTTTGTTGCGGGTCGGGATACCTATTTACACCGTTTTCAAAGGGGTTTTCATTGGCATCTAAGAAAATCATATCTTCGGATGTTGCATCTTTGTATTCATCTCTTGCAGATGAATAAGATTGTAAACCTTTAATATTTTCTCTAACTAAACTGTTAATATTAAAATTTGCCTCCATAACTAATTCTCGATACTATTTCTTATTATTCGAAATTCTTCTAAGTGACATTTCAGTTGATAATACTATTATTTTAATTCTTTGATTCGCAAAGTAACTGCATTTTTATGTGCTTGTAAACCTTCTGCTGCTGCCATTAATTCTATAGAATTTCCAATATTTAAAATGCCTTCTTTTGTTATTTTTTGAAACGTAATACTTTTTAAAAAACTATCTAAATTAACACCAGAATAAGCTTTTGTAAAACCATTTGTTGGTAATGTATGATTGGTTCCTGAAGCATAATCACCAGCACTTTCTGGTGTATAATTTCCAATAAAAACAGAACCAGCGTTTTCTATATTATCAATATAAAAATCGTTATTATTTGTACAAACTATAAAATGCTCTGGACCATATTCGTTAATTAAATCTAAGGCAATTTTATCTGTTTCCACAAAAATTGATTTTGAATTGTCTATTGCTTTACCAGCAATATTTACTCTTGGCAGTACCTGTAATTGTGTTTTAAGCTCTTTTTCAACTTTTTTGATTAGTTTTTTTGAAGTAGAAACTAAAATAACCTGACTATCTGTACCATGTTCTGCCTGACTTAGCAAATCTGATGCTACAAAACTTGCATTTGCAGCATACAAGATGGCTGGGTGAATTTTGCCTTCTTTGTTTGGTGGCGAACACAACACAATTTCTTTACAACCTGCAATTTGAGCAGGAATTGCCAACATTAAAACTGTAGAAAAAAGTGGTGCTGTTCCGCCAGGTATATACAAACCCACTTTTTGAATTGATCTTTTTTCTTGCCAACAGGCAACACCTTTTGTTGTTTCCACAAAAACTTTATCTGTTTTTTGAGCGGTATGAAACTTGGTAATATTTTCTTTTGCAAAGTTAATTGCTTCTTTTAATTCTAAAGAAACTAAAGAGATTGCTTCTTTAATTTCTTGCACTGAGACAATGTTTTTTTCTATGGAAACACCATCAAAAATTGAGGTGTATTTTTCAATAGCTACATCTCCGTTGCTTTGAACATCTTCAAAAATTTGATTAACAGTTTTCTCTATATCATCTACCGTTTTTGTAGGTCTTTGTAAGATTGAATTCCATTCTTTTTTTTGTGGGTTATTTATAAATTTCATACGTTTTATATTAATGTGAAATTCTTGCCTAAACAGGAATGACAAATTTAATTAAAGTACCATTTTTTCAATTGGACACACTAAAATACCTTCTGCTCCATTTGCTTTTAAATCCTCTATAATTTCCCAAAATTGATTTTTAGGAATTACAGTATGCACAGAACTCCAGCCTTTTTCTGCCAATGGCAAAACAGTTGGACTTCTCATACCTGGTAATAATTTTAAAATAAATTCTAACTTTTCATTAGGAGCATTTAATAAGACATATTTAGAATTTCTTCCTTTTAAAACCGACTGAATTCTAAACTGAATCTTATCTAAAACGGCTTTTCTTTCATCAGAAATTTGAGGTGAAACTGCTAAAACAGCTTCTGACTTTAACAAAACTTCAATTTCTTTTAATCCGTTTTTATATAAGGTACTTCCGCTGGAAACAATGTCACAAATTCCGTCTGCCAAACCAATATTTGGCGCAATTTCTACAGAACCACTAATAGTGTGTAATTGTGCCTCTATATTTTGTTCTTTTAAAAATTTTTTAACTGTTTCTGGGTACGATGTCGCAATTCTTTTGCCGTTTAAATCTTTTAGAGAATTGGCTTTAGACTCTTTTGGTACAGCAATAGAAACTTTACATTTAGAAAAACCTAAACGCTCTATAAATTCTAAATCGCTTCCTTTTTCAATTAAAACATTCTCACCAATAATGGCTGCATCTACTACTCCGTCTCTTAAATATTGAGGAATATCGCCATTTCTTAAATAAAAAACTTCTAAAGGGAAATTTCTTGCAGATGCTTTTAATTGGTCTTTTCCGTTATCTATAGAAATACCAATGTCTTTTAAGATTCTCATAGAATCTTCATTTAATCTTCCAGATTTTTGTACTGCAATTCTTAAAGCACTCATTTTTTAATTTTATTTGGTTTGAACAAATAGATTTTTTAATTGAAAAAACCCGTTTGATTTGCTCAAACGGGTTTATAAATATCTTGATATTATTCAATACATTTTTAGATCGCTTGCTTGCAATTGTAAAAATGATGATGATGGTTTTGAATAAAGTTCATTTCTTTTTTTGTGTTCTGCAAATATCTTAATTAAAAACGTAAAAAGCCAAATGATTTGAATAAAAAAAATCTTTTTTAAAATATTTATCACATTTATAAAAATTGTTTGATTTTTCTTATCTAAATCTGCCACGTTAATATTAAGGGTGTTTTACCTCTTGATAGTTTCTTAAAAAAAATAGAATTTAGCTAAGCATGAGTATAAATAATTAAAACGATGCCTATTTTTATTGACTTTAGTCTTATTATAAAAAAACCAATATGAAAAAAATTATCTTTATAATTGGAGTATTTATCTCCTTAAATTCTTGTATATCTAAAAAGGCGTATTCAAAATTAAATATGAAAATTGATACTCTTGAGAGAAAAAATAATCAATCAGATATCGAAATTATTAAACTTTACAAAAGACAACATGAATTAGTAAATGATATAGCGCTATTAAATAACAAACTTAGAGAATCAAAAAGTGAAGTAAATAGCTATAGTAAATTACATAAAGAGTTTAAAATTAGCCGAGAAAAAGATTTAAAAACAATAAATTCTTTAAATAAAATAAAAACTCAATATTCTAATTTAAACGAAAGCTATGGTACATTAAATTATAGATATAATTCTTTATTAAAGCAAAAAAATAGAGTAGATACTGTTTTAATAAATAACAAATCTAAAAAATTTGAAGAAGGCCTTTTAACCTTTTATTGTCCAGAAGAAATGACTGAAGAAGTAGTTTCTAATGTATATGCAATAATAGGTAATTCTGAACTTAAAAATAAGTTAAACACTCGAATACTAAAAATAATTAATAAAAACCTTGATAAAGATGAGGATAGTATTTTCTCGAAAAACCTTAAAAATGAAATAATTGAACTAAAAGATAAAATGAAAATAGAATTAATTCATGATTCAACAGATTTTCATACACCCAAACTTGTAAAAGGAAAAGTTATACAAAAAATTAATTCTAAAAACGGCACTGACTGGTTTTGGCAAGTTAAGCCTAAAAAAGGAACAGCTAAACGTAAGTTAACTTTAACTTTTAAAGTAACTATGATTGATGATTTTGGAAAAGAATATATAAAAGACCCAGTACTTTTTAGGGTTAACATTAGGGTTCAACAAAGTTATATTGAAAGGTTACAACTAGTCATTTGGGACCAACCTCTGTGGCCAATAACTTTTATTTTAATTCCGGTAATTACTTTTTTTGCAGGGATCTGGAAAGAGAAAAGAACCAATAAAGTTAAAGCAAGTTAACAATAAAAAGCAAATCTTAATACGTATAAAATAAATTGTTAGTTTATTTTTTTAATAACTTAGTTTTTACCTACTATATTAAAACTGCCTTAAACTACTAAAGTTAAAATGTAATATTTATAATTAAATTATAAAAAAACACTAAAACCGCTAAGATTCTGGTAAAATTTCTGGTAATTTATTCTTAAAACTGGGTGCATTATCTCTGTAAGAAATTAATTTATTTTTAGAAACAGTAACTAGTAAATCTTCATTTAAGGTAAATAACGTTGCGACTCTAAAAGATTCCATGAGCAATATTTCTATTTCAGAAATTGCCTTATTTAAAGAAAATTTCTTGTATTTATGTTCATCAACATACCTATATTTAAATTGAAAAATCTCTTTACCATCAATTATAAACAGGCGCATATATATATTTATTAAACCATCACTTTTTTTAAGCGGTTTACTTAGTGTTAATTTTACAAACTCTTTATTTGTAAGGCTTTCTTGTAATGTTTCAAAAAGATGATTAAATTTACTCATAGTGCAAAGATAAAAAAGCTCAAGTTTTCACTTGAGCTTTTTTTAATTTATTTAGTTTGCTTGATTACCAAAATTGTTTGGTAAACAAACAATGACAAATATTATGCTTTAAAAACAATTTTACGCATACGTAAGCTTTCTGGAGTAACTTCTAAATACTCGTCTGCTTTAATGTATTCCATGTTTTCTTCTAAAGAGAAATCTACTTTAGGTGCAATTTTCATCGCTTCATCTGTACCAGATTTACGCATGTTTGTTAATTGCTTTCCTTTAATTA
>CAYWOM010000178.1:0-4637 GCA_964459905.1 uncultured Polaribacter sp.
CAGATATTGTACAATTATTTTCTGATATTGAGTTTAGAGAAAGTTCTGGTTTGCAAAGTAAATTTACAAATACTAGTTTAAATCAAATTTATGACCGCATCTTTTTAAGAGTAAGCGATTATTTTAAATTAAATAAAAATGAAAACGGACTAGAAAAAGGAGGTGTTTTTAATCTTTTTAAATATGTCTATCAGAACACCCCAGAAGTTATAGCTATCTATAAAAATTTAATGCTTGCTCATAAAGAAAACCCTTTAACGTTAACTAATGATGCTAAATTTAAATCTTATTTTAATAGCTATTGGAAACGAAACCAGGTAAGTGATCATTTACCTGTTTGGATAGAAATTGATGCCGATAATAGTACTCGTTTTTTAACCAATAAACTAGATAAACTCTAAAATAACAGTATTAAAATATTAATTAGTATGTAAAAATACACCAAATTAATTTTTACCTTCTTTTGTTTTTTTGATGCGTTTCTTGTAAATAGTATTCTTATGTAGCTGTACAAATAGAATTTTTATTCTATAAATAATTTGTTTATTCGTAGCAACATCATTTTAAAATTCTTTGTAAATTTAACATTTAAAATATATATAAATGCACTTCGAAAAATCGACTTTTGAATACCTTAAAAAGCTACAAAAAAACAACAACAGAGATTGGTTTACAGCAGAAAAAGAAACCTATTTAAAAGCGCAGCAAAATTCTAAAAATGTTTTTGAAGCAATACACCAAAACCTAAAAAAACATGATGAGATTGAAAAATCTAAAATGATGCGTATTTATAGAGATGTACGTTTTTCTAAAGATAAAACCCCTTATAAAGCACATTTTGCAAACTCTTTTTTCAGATTAGGAAAAGAGTTGAGAGGTGGTTATTTTTTAAGAATTAGGCCCGGAGAATCTTTTTTAGCAGGCGGATTTTGGGAACCAAATAAAGAAGATTTATTTAGAATTAGAAAAGAAATAGAATTAGATGCAACAGAAATTAGAGAAGTTTTAGCAGCTAAAAATTATAAGAAACATTTTGGTGGAAAATTCGAGAGTTTTAGCGAATTAAAAACAGCACCAAGAGGCTTCGATAAAGAACATCTACAGATAGATTTGTTGCGTAAAAAAGGGTTTATAGCAACTAAAAATTTTACAGATGCAGAAGTTTTATCAGAAAATTTTATTAAAGAAGTAGACCAAAGTTTTAAAGCTTTACGTCCGTTTTTTAATCTATTTAGCGATATTTTAACAACTAATTTAAATGGAGAGAGTTTACTTTAGTTTAAAGTTGCAGAATTGCAGAGTGATAAAGTTAATAAGTTTTAAAGATTGTTATACTTAGCTTATCGAAGTCTTTTTAATTTTACCAACAGCTAACAGGCAACAGGCAACAATTTATTTCAAATTCTTAACAACCTCTCTTTTTAAAACCAACACAGTAATAATTGTAGACAATATATCTGCAATAGGAAAAGACCACCAAACCCCATTTACCCCATAATAAATTGGTAAAAAATAAGCTAACGGAATTAAGAAAATTCCTTGTTTTAATAAAGTTAATAATAAAGCCGGCATTGCTTTTCCTGCTGCTTGAAAATAAGCAGAACCAATTAATTGCATGGTTACAATTGGCGTAGCAATAAAAACAATTAACATAGCATTTGGGGTGTTATCTAACAAAGTTGCATCGTTGGTAAAAACCCAAATAACTTCTTCTTTAAAAATTACAATTGCAATAAAAATAATAGTCCCTAAAATAGACCCAAAATAAATAGATTTCTTAATAGTTTCTTTAACTCTATCATTTTTTTCTGCACCAATATTAAAACCTGCAACGGGTAAAAAACCTTGCGAAACTCCTAAAACAGGCGATAATGCAAACATCATTACTCTATTAATTATTCCAAAAACGGCAATCGATATTTCTCCTCCGTAGGTAAAAAGCGAATAATTTAAAACAATCATTAAAATGCTAATTGCGCCCTGTCTTACAATAGAAACGCCACCAAGTTTAACAATTTCTTTTACGATGTTAAAATTTAGTTTAAAATTTTTAGGAATAATTTTTAATTCACTTTTAGAAGATAAAAAGAAATATAAAATGTACAAACCACAACTTGCGTATGCAATTGAAGTAGCCAAACCTGCGCCCCACATTCCCCAATCGAATATTTTAATAAATAGAATATCTAATAACACATTTAAAACTGCAGGAACCATCATGGCATACATAGCAAATTTTGGTTTTCCTTCGGCTCTAATTGTTGGGTTTCCCATCATAGCAAAAGCTAAAAACGGAACACCATAAATAATTACACCAAAATACTCAGAGGCAATTGGTAAAATTGCACCTTTTGCACCGAATAAATTTAAAATGGGTACGCTGTAAACGTTTCCAAAAATCACAAAAATTATGGCTAAAATTACGGTTAAACAAATCTGATTTCCAAAAGTTAAAAAAGCTTTTTCAGAATTATTTGCACCCAAGGCTCTAGATATTATAGAGCTTCCACCAATACCAATTCCCATTCCAATAGAAGAAATTAAGAAGGCTATAGGTAAAACCACTGTAATTGCGGCAATTGCCAAAACACCAATCCATTGGCCCACAAAAATGGTATCTACAATCATGTTTAAAGACATAACAAGTATTCCAATAGTTGCCGGAACGGCTTGTTTAATCAATAATTTACTTATTTTTTCTGTACCTAATTCGTTTGCGAGTGTATTCATAAAAGTTTTGCAAATAAAGCAAATCTTAAGGCGTCTTGCTAAAATGAAACATTAATAATTGTTATAGAACTATTAAAATTTTTATGTTTGCTTAAAATTGATAACAAATGAAAAATATTTTTGAACATAACTTTTTAGTTACTACTAAAGATATTGATGATTTAAACCATGTAAATAATGTGGTTTATGTAAAATGGATGGACGAAGTGGCTTTTGAGCATTGGTCTTTTTTAACAAAAGAAAACCCTTTACCAGAATACATTTGGGTGGTTTTAAGGCATGAAATAGATTATATAAAACAAGCTGTTTTAGGCGATAAAATTATAGTTAAAACTTGGGTAGGAGAGACCAAAGGTTTTAAATCTGAACGGTATATGGAATTTTATAAAAATGATGATTTATTGCTAAAAGCTAAAACAGTTTGGGGAATGTTAGCTGCCAAAACTTATAAACCCGTTAGAATTAGAGAAAACGTTTTAAAAGTATTACAACCAAGCAAATAAAAGTATCTTTGTTGCATTAAAAAATAGAGATAAAATGTCAACATTTTCAGCATTAGGAATCAACGCAGCATATATAAAATCGATTAACGAATTAGGGATTTATAAACCTTCGGAAATTCAGGAAAAAGGAATTCCTATTTTATTAAAATCGAAAACAGATTTTATTGGTTTAGCGCAAACAGGAACCGGAAAAACGGCTGCTTTTGGGTTGCCAATTTTACACAATATAGATACAGAATCTAACAATATTCAGGCCTTAATTTTATCGCCAACAAGAGAGTTAGTGCAACAAATTAAAAAACAGTTGTTTAAATTTACAAAATATAACGAAGAAAATATTTTTGTAGAAGCGGTTTTTGGTGGCGAAAAAATAGACAGACAAATAGGAAACTTAAAAAGAACAACACATGTAGTTGTAGCAACGCCTGGAAGATTAATTGATTTAATAGAGCGTGGAGACATAGATATTAGTCATGTTAAAACAGTTGTTTTAGATGAGGCCGATGAGATGTTAAGTATGGGTTTTAAACAAGATTTAAATAGAATCTTAAAATTTACTACCAAAAACGATAGAAATACTTGGTTATTTTCTGCAACCATGCCAGAAGAAATTAAGAAGATTGTAAAAACGTATATGGATGCGAATGCGCCAAGAATTGAAATTAATCCAGATTCTTTGGTAAATGAAAACATTAGACATCAGTTTGTAAGAACAACTATTAAAGAAAAAACGGGTGCAATTATTTCTTTTTTAGAAAAAAGAGGCGCACAGCGTGGTATTATTTTTTGTAGAACAAAAGCAGGAGCGCAAAATTTAGCAGATCAATTAATTGAAGAAGGATTTTCTACAGCTGCTTTAGAAGGCGATATGCAACAAAAAGAACGCGAAAAAGTTATGCGTGCTTTTAAAAATGAAAGTTTACAATATTTAATTTCTACAGATGTTTCTGCACGTGGTATAGATGTTAGAGATTTAGAATTTGTAATTCACCATCAACTACCAGAACAATTAGATTACTACACACATAGAAGTGGCAGAACTGCGAGAGCCGGAAAAACAGGTATTTCTATTGCCTTTGTTTTACCTTATGAAATTGAGAGAATTCATGAAATTCAGAAGGATTTAAAAATTAACTTTACGGAAGTAGATGTGTAAAATGGAGTTGATTTACGTTTTAGATATTCTTGGAACGTTTGCCTTTGCATTAAGTGGCGCATTGGTGGCTTCAGATAAAAAGTTTGATTTATTTGGTGTACTAATCATTGCTTTTGTTACCGCAGTTGGCGGTGGCATGTTGCGCGATGTTTTAATTAATGCGCATCCCATAAATTGGATTGGCGATTTAAATTATATCATTACCATTTTTATTGCCGTAATTTTTACTTTTCTTTTTAAAAGTAAAA
>CAYWOM010000179.1:0-4579 GCA_964459905.1 uncultured Polaribacter sp.
AAAATATAATGTCTTAAGGCTGTTTTGTATATCTTATCGTCTTTAAAACTTCTTCTAATAAAAATTAAACCCGAGTTTTTTCCTAATTGTTTAAACCCTGGAAACGCTAAATTAATACCGCCAAAAGAATACGGAATAGGCATGCCATAACGTGCCAAAGTACTTACTAAAACAACAGTATCTAGATAGGTTTTATGGGTTAAAATAAATGCCACAGAATTTTGTCGCATTATTTTCATTAACTTTTTTATTTCTTGCGGATCGATATCTATTTTATCATTATAGGCTTTAGATAATAGCAATTGAAATCCTTTTACAGACAATGTATTTGCAATTGGATGTTGTTGCGCGTACAATTCTTCGATACATTTAGCAGCTGTTTTTTGAACCTCAGAAATATCTAATTTAAGGTCGTTTGCAATTTCTTTCAGATTTTTTTGAAACTCTAGGTGCTCAATAATATTTTGTATTGTGTTTTCCATAATCAACTAAAAAATAGATTGGTAAATTTAGAGATGCCTTTTTGTTCCCAAAATTCAGGAAAAAATAAACGTTCTACTTTGGTAATAAATCCTTTAGGTTTTTTGCCTGAAAGATTTGTGTTTAAAGAATTTGCCACGGTTAATAATACAGATGCATTTGCACCTAGGCCGCAATGGCTTCCAAAAACTTCAATATTTTTAATGTCTTTTCTTAGGGTTTCTGCTTCCATGCAATGTTTCCATGGTAAAAGTCCGTCTGTTTTTGTGTAAATACAGGTAATAGGAACTTCAGGAATTTCTTCGAGTTCCTTAATAAATTTATCGTTGCGTTCTCTTAACGATTTTCCTCTTAAAAATTCTAACATTCTTACCAATGGTGTTTTCATGTTTTTTACACCCCAAACAGGAGAACCTATAGTTATTAATTGAGCTACTTTATCTGGATATCTATTGGCAATTATTTTCGCAAAAATACCACCGCCAGACCAACCAACAAGACTTACTTTTTCTTGATGTTTTTCAAAAATTTCATCTAATCGTTCTATTAATTTCGGCAAATATTTAGAGTTAATCATATTTACACCTAATTCCCATTTATAGGTTTTAAACCCAACGGATTTTAAATAATTTCGTACAAAAGTGGTCGAAACATCGTTTCCTAAATACGGCGGCATTAACAAAACCGGTTTGTTTTTACTTGCTTTGTGTTTTGGTATTAACGGGTAAATGCCAAACATGGTAACCCATTCTACAGCAGATCTAGTTTCTAATAATACATTAAATAAAGGAGGAGCATCTATTTTTTTGTTTATTTTATCGATCTTGTTTTTAAAACTTTTAAGAATAGTTGTAGCAATAATATCTGTGCCATTTTTTGTTGTTTTTATGGTGTTAATCCTTTCTAAAACAATAATTAAAGTTACATAATCTCTATCTGGGCCAAAATCTTCGCACACAGAAATACAATCATCTAACAAAGTATTTACCTCTTTTTTAATCAATTTCTTATCATCAATAAGACCAATAATCATTTTTTCAAAAGGATGCAATTCAAATTTTTGAATAACCACTTCTTTAGCTTCTTGCAAGGTTTTTCCTTTAGACATTGCAACTTTTAAAGCTAATTTGGTAAATGATTTATAGAGGGTTTTGTTGTTTTCCATGATTTAAATTTAGGCTTTTATCTTTTCTTTTAGCCAATTAATAAGGTCTTGTTGTACTTCTTCTTTGTTTACTTCATTTAGCATTTCATGCCTACCGCCTTTGTATAGTTTTAAAGTAACGTCTTCTATACCTGCTAATTGGTATTCTTTAGTTACTTTTTTTACACCTTCACCCATTTCGCCAACAGGGTCTTTGTCTCCAGAAAAAATATAAATTGGCAGTGTTTTAGGTGTTTTTTTAAAAGTGTTTTTAGTGTTAATTTTTTTAGTTCCTTTTAAAATATCTAAAAATATACTTAAAGAAAAATTTTCTATTCTGTAAGGGTCTGCTTCAAATAAATCTACTTCATTCTCATCACTACTAATCCAATCTACTTTTGTTCTGTTGGGTTTAAATTTTTTATTAAACTCAGAAAAAAAAACAGATTTTAGGAGGCTGTTATTTTTTTCTCTTCCTTTAAAAGTACTAATTATTTGCGCACTGTAAAGGCCAAAATTCCCTAAACCTTTCATAAAACTTGCAGTTCCAGAAAGTATTAAAGCCTGTAAATCGTCTCCATATTTTGTAACATAATCTCTACTTAATAAAGAACCCATGCTATGTCCAAAAAGGATTATTTTTTTATTTTGATGTTCTTTTTTGATGATTTTGGTAAGCTGACGCATGTCTTTTATTGCATCGTTAAAATAATTATGGCCATCGTAAAACCCTAAATCTTCTTTGTTTTTAGAAGATTTACCATGCACTCTATGATCGTTTGCATATACCTCATAACCGTTTTTTTGTAAAATTTCTGCAATTGATTGATAACGACCAGCATGCTCGCCAATGCCATGAGAAATTTGAATAATTCCTTTTAAAGCAACCTCTTTAACTTTCCATTTATAGTAAAAAATTGTTTCTTTATCTTTTGTTTTGTATGTATTAGTGGTGTAAATCATATTATGATTTCTCTAAAAAAAGTGCTATTAATTTTAGTAAAACATCCGTATCTTTTTTTGCCCCACTAATAGTTATTCTTTCTTGTATTTGTAGCTCTTCTAATAATAATTTTCCTTTAAATAAATCTGATAAAATAGCGTCATTAATGGTAATGTTACAGGTAGCTTGTGCATTTTTTTTCTTAATTAATGAAACTTCTTTTTGAGAGAAGTCTAAAGTCCAATTTGCAATGTTGGTATTTAGATGCACTTCAAAATTATAGATTGTCTTTACTTTAGTATCAATAGTTTTGTTTTCTTTTAAGTGTTTTCGAAAAGAATTAAAGAAAGAAACACTATCGAATTTAATGGTTTTAGGTGCGGTTTTCTGCTCTTTTCTTTTTAAAATAATTTCTTCTAAATCATTTGCAGATTCTCTAATATAGCGCGAAAATTTATCTGCATCTGGCATTGTTTTGGCATCTGAAGTAGTGGTTATGGTTACTTGACCGTTATAACTAAAAGCAGCAATTATTAATCCAAAACCATCTAAAACAGGTGTTAAGCCAAAAATACCAACTATTTTATGCCCTTTTAAATACAGCAAACCTCGTGGTCCTGGCACATTTGTAATGGTTACATTAAAAGGAGGTCTGTGAAACTCTTTAATATTATATTTACTGTACAAGCCCGCTGCTAAGTTTGCTAAGCCAAAAGGAACAGCATCTGCCATTTTTGCTAAAGATTTTGCACCTACAGCCTTGTGTCTTGTTTTACCTTGGTTTGTTTGTTCTTGTATGTATTCTAGTCTTTCAATTGGGTCTTTAATGTGTGTTGCAATTCTAACTAACATGCTAGAAATTTGATTGTTCATTTCTTGTTTTTCGCCTTTTACACGAATAGAAATAGGAACATTTGCTACCAAAGGTTGTACAGGTAATTGTTCTTTTTCTTCTAAATACCTTCTAATGCCGCCAGCGCAAATGGCTAAAATAATATCGTTAACACTAACGTCCATTATTTTACGAAGCGTATTTATTCTGTCGAAAGATAAAATTGCGGCTCCCCAAGTTCTTTTGGGAGAAATTGTACCATTAAAAATTGTTTTTGGAACCGGATAACTATTCTTTTGAAACGCTTTTTTACTTTTAAGCTGTGCTTTTAATTTTCCTTTGAACATAGAAACAGCTGTTTCACTAACTAGTTTCGGAATTTTTAGAGGGTTTTTAAAAAAACTGTAGGTGCTTTTTAAAAGCAAACTTAATTCATCTGGTAATGGTTCTGGATCAAAAGTTTTTGGTTTTTGCTGTTTTGTGTTTTCGTCTTTATTTTCTTTATCAAAAAGAATTCCCATAATACCTACGCCAGAACTACCATCTACCATTACGTGGTGTACTTTAGTAACAATTGCTACAGACCCTTTTGGTACTTGAGAAATTTCATCTAAACCTTCAATAAAATCTACAGACCACAAAGGTCTTTTTAAGTCTAAGGAGCTGCTAAAAATATTTGATGTAAAATCTCTTAAGGTTTTCCAGTTTGCTGGTTCTGGTAAACGCAATCTATTTAAATGTAAATCTAAATCGAAATTTGGGTCATCTACCCAATATGGATAGTCTAAATTCATTGGAACATTTAAAAGCCTTTTTCTAAATTTAGGAATTAAATCAAGTTTAGAGGCTATAATTTCTTTGAAATCATCAAACTTTAAAGAACCTTCAACAATTGTTAAAGTTGCAATATGCATAGGGCTAGAAGCAGAATCTGCATATAAGAAAGTAGCATCTTGTCCAGATATTTGTTCTGCTGAAGTTTCAATTGCATCTTGTAAAAGATCCGTAATTACCTTTTTTGCCATGTATTTAAAAGAATTTAGTTGACTTTTCCAAGTCTAAAAAGTGATCAAATAAATGTTGCAAGAAAATTCCGCAACTCCGCAAGATAATTAAAATTCGTTAGATTTTTAGGGTAAAAAAATAATTTAGAAAAGACTTCTTGAAAGTAATGTTTTAG
>CAYWOM010000180.1:0-4560 GCA_964459905.1 uncultured Polaribacter sp.
TTATAATCAAAAATATAATCAGATTTTTCTGGGATTTGTTCATTGATGTAAACGGCAACTTTATAATTAAAGATGATGTCTTTTTTACGAGCATCAATCGATTTTCGAAGCACTTTTACGGCAGAAATTTCACTTTTATCAATTCCTAATTGTTTAGAAGCTTTATATAAGAGCGTATTTTCTTTACGTTCTTCTATTAAATTAACACGAAGTTGAATTTCTTTTACCATGCTACAAAAGTATGGAAATAAAAAGATTTAAAAACGAATAAATTTAACAGAATATACGTTTAAAATAAACTATTATACATTACACTTTATCATTCGGTCATTACCAAATAGATCTTTTTTTAGTTCGATGTTTTTAAACTCTTTCTGTTTTAATATAGTAACCGTTTCTTTGCCTAAATATTGATTGATTTCAAAAAATAACAAACCATTTTTTACAAGGTGTTTTTTTGCTAAATCTGCAATTTTATCATAGAAAATTAAAGGATTATTATCCGTTACAAAAAGCGCTAAATGAGGTTCATTTTGCAAAACATTGTTATTTATTTCTGCTTTTTCTAATTCTCTTACATATGGCGGATTTGAAATAATTACATTAAATTTTTGAGGTAAATTTTCTGTAGTTAAAATATCCATTTCTAAAAATTTAACTTCAACATTATTTAAAATGGCATTTTGTTTTGCAATATTTAATGCATTCGTAGAAATATCTATAGCAGAAATGATAGTTTTTGGTAATTTTTTAGCCAAAGAAATTGGTATACAACCTGTTCCTGTACCAATGTCTAGTATAGAAAGTGGGTTTTTATGTTGTTTGTAAAAAATAGTGGTCTGTAATTTTGCCATTTCAATCAAAATCCACTCTACCAATTCTTCTGTTTCGGGTCTTGGTATAAGTGTGTTTTTATTTACCAAAAAGGGGTATCCATAAAATTCTGTTTTTCCTAAAATGTATTGAATCGGTTCTTCTTTTTTTAGTCTTTCTAATGCTTTTTTAAAAAGAGACAGTGTTGCATCCGTAATTAAAAAATCGGGTTTTAAAATAAGATCAATTCTTTGAAACTCTAAATATTCTTCTATCAGTAAAAAAAAGAAGCTATCTATTTCTGTTTTTGGATATAAAGTAGCAAGTGTGTCTGTAAAAAATAATTTGTAGTCTTTTAAAGTCATAAATTTTTAAGCATCCAAACATTACAAGAATAATGACCAGTATTGCCCATTGGTTTCTCTAAGTTTATAAATCCGTTTTTTTTATACAAAGCTCTAGCGGCATCCATATAAGGCATGGTTTCTAGGTAACAGTTTTCAAAACCCAATAATTTTGCTTTTTTTAAACAAGTTGTTATTAGTTTAGAGCCTAATCCTTTTCCTCTTGTAATTGGTAAGAAATACATTTTTTGCAGTTCACAAGTATTGCCGTTAAAGTTATCTAATTTTGCAATTCCTACACCACCAACAACTTTATTTTTATGTTCTACAACATAATACACAGAGGTTGGTTTGTTAAAATTCTCAAACATTTTATCTGTAGCTTTATCTTCATAAGCAGTACCTACTTTTGGTACGCCAAATTCAATTAAAACAGTTCTAATTACTGTTGCAATTTGTAGATTGTCTTTTGGTTGAATTTCTCTAATAATAAAATCTTCAGTTGTCATTTAATCTCTTATTTTTGCACAAGCAAGATATCAAATTTTTTAAAATAATATTATGAAAAACGTTCTATATTCTTTCTTTTTATTTTTAGTAATTAGCAGTTGTTCTGTTAAAGAAAGTCCTGTCTTTTTAAAAATAGATAATGTAAAAATAATAAGCTTTGCGGCAGACACCATTCGATTAAAAGCAGACGCTTTTTTTGAAAACCCGAATGATGTTGGTGGTAAAATTTCTACAGATGAAATTAAAATAATTGTAAACGGAGCACCCATTGCGCAAGTTTCTTCAGAAGAATTTAAAGTGCCTGCAAGAGATAATTTTACAGTACCTTTAATTGCTGTTATTCCAACAAAAAAATTGTTTGATAATGGTAAAAACGGAATTTTAGGAGGTTTGTTAAATTCTTTCTTAAAAAAATCTATTAAAGTGCAAATTAAAGGCGATTTAAAATACAATGTTTTTGGTTTTTCAAATATTTATCACATAGATAAAACCGAAGACATTAAGATTAAAATATAATTTTTTTGAAGCACGAGTTTTACATAAAACGTTGTTTGAAAATTGCTAAAAATGCACTGGGAACTGCACGTCCTAATCCTTCTGTTGGCGCAGTAATTGTGTGTAATAACAAGGTTATTGGCGAAGGTTTTACATCTTCTTACGGTAAAAATCATGCAGAGGTTAATGCCGTACATTCGGTAAAAGATAAAACACTTTTAAAAGACGCAACTATATACGTAACATTAGAACCTTGTGCGCATTTTGGTAAAACGCCACCTTGTGCAGATTTGTTGGTAAAACATCAATTTAAAAAAGTTGTAATTGGTTGTTTAGATACCAATAGCTTGGTTGCTGGTAAAGGAATTAAACGCTTAAAAAATGCAGGAATTAAAGTTCTTGTTGGGGTTTTAGAAGATGAATGTAGAGAACATCACAAACGATTTTTTACGGTTCAAGAAAAACAAAGACCTTACATTATCTTAAAATGGGCAGAAACTACAAACGGGTTAATTGCTCCGGAAACTAAAAACCAACAAAAACCAATTTTCATTTCAAATACGTTTTCGCAACAACTAGTTCATAAATTGCGTAGTAAAGAACAGGCAATTTTAGTAGGAACAAATACAGTGTTAACAGACAACCCGAAGTTGAATGTAAGAAGTTGGACGGGTAATAACCCGATTAGAATTGTGCTAGATGGCAAGTTAAGAATTCCGTTAGATGTAGCTATTTATGATGGAAGTGTAAAAACCATTATTTTAACAGCGTACAGCGAAGATAGGGAAGAGGTTGCTTATTTAGAACAACGTAAAACAATTTCTTTCGAATATATTAATTTTTCTAAAAATCTAGCATCACAAATTTGTAAGGTATTGCAAAAACACAATATCCAATCTTTAATTGTAGAAGGTGGTACTAAAACTTTACAAACTTTTATAGATGAAAATCTTTGGGATGAAGCTCATGTTTATGTTGGTAATGTTTATTTTGAAAAAGGTGTAAAAGCGCCAGTTTTTTCTTCAAAAGTTACATCAGAAATTACTATTAAAAACGATGTTTTAAAAAAGTATAATAATGATTAAGAACATAATTTTCGATTTTGGCGATATTTTTATCAACCTAGATAAAGAGGCAACTTATAAAGAAATGGCAAAATTAGGAGTTACTAATATTACCGAAGAAATGATAAGTATATATCATAAATACGAAAAAGGATTGATGACTTCGGATGCATTTATTGCTTTTTTTTACACAAAATTTAAAATACCTAAGGCAGATTTAACGCAGGCTTGGAATGCCGTTTTATTAGATTTTCCTGAACAAAGATTAACTTTTTTAAAAGAACTGGCAGCAAGTAAAAAATACAGATTGTTTCTATTAAGTAATACCAATGATTTACATATAAAATGGATTAAAAATTCTTTAGGAGCTATTTTTTATAAAGAGTTTAAAAGTTGTTTTGAGCAGTTTTATTTGTCGCATGAAATTAATTTTAGAAAACCAGACAAAGAAATTTATGAGTTTGTTTTAAATGAAAATAAATTAATTGCTGAAGAAACCTTGTTTGTAGACGATTTAGAAACTAATACAAATGCTGCAAATGCTTTAGGAATTAACGTTTGGAATTTAATTCCTGGCAAAGAGGATGTTACTAATTTATATACCAAAAATATTTTTTAAATTGATTTATTTACTATTAAGTATCTTTTTTTCAACTGGTTTGTTTGTCATTTTTAAATATTTTGGAATTTATAAAGTAGACATTTTAAAAGCCATATTTATAAATTATATTGTTGCTTTTTCAATGGGGTTTTTATTAGCAGATAGAAAAATACCAATTAATGAAATTTATTTAGAACCATGGTTTTCTGGTGCATTAGTTTTAGGTGCTTTGTTTGTTTCAATATTTTTTGTGATGGCAATGACGGCACAGAAAAACGGAATTTCTGTAACCTCTATTGCAGGTAAAATGTCTGTAGTGGTTCCTGTTTTCTTCGGGATTATTTTATACAATGAATCTGTTACCTTTCTAAAAATTTTAGGAATTATTATTGCTTTGGTAGCCGTATATTTATCATCTGTTAAATCAGGAAAATCAGAAAAAAAAGGAACATTATTATTTCCTGTTTTATTGTTTTTAGGTTCTGGAGCAATAGATACTTTATTAAAATATATTCAAACAAATTATGTAAATGAGCAAGATGTTTCTATCTTTTCTGGAAGCTTATTTGGCATTGCAGCAATTTTTGCATTTGTAATTTTAGGAATAAAACCCACAAAAAAAAGAGAATCTTTTGGTGTTAAAAATATCCTTGCAGGAATTATTTTAGGGGTCCCTAATTACTTTTCTATCATCTTTTTAATAAAAGCCCTACAGAATAAAAATTTCGAAAGT
>CAYWOM010000181.1:0-4547 GCA_964459905.1 uncultured Polaribacter sp.
CTGGATACCTATTTTCTTTTGAAAAAATATATTGAAAACGCTGCTCTAAACTTTCTAAAGTTTTCTTATTTAAATAAATAGGCATCTCTCCTATTTGATAACAAAACGGACGTAAATCATCTAAACCAGCAGTATGATCGGAATGTTCATGCGTAAACAAAACACCATTTAAACTTGGTACTTTTTCTCGTAACATTTGCTGCCTAAAATCTGGTCCACAATCTATTACATAAGTAAACTCATCCCAAGAAATTAAAATAGAAGAACGCAAACGTTTATCTTTGGTGTCTTTAGACAAACAAACAGGGTCTTTACTTGCTATCATAGGAATTCCTTGTGAAGTTCCAGTTCCTAAAAATGTAATACTTAACAGTTTTTTATTAAAATTCATCAAAAACAAAAATAAGATAAAAATTGACTCGTAGTGCTCTATTTAACTACATTTGTTGATATCTAATAAAAATAAATTATGGCAATTTCTTTAAGAGGAGATCAAGAAATAAGTAGCGTACCAACTACAAAAAGTAAAGCTTTAAGAATTAATTTAAACACAGATATTTACGGCACTTTTGCAGAAATTGGTGCTGGCCAAGAAACGGCTCGTAATTTTTTTAGATCTGGCGCTGCTTCTGGCACCATTGCAAAAGCAATGAGTGCTTACGATAAAGATTTTTCTGATGCTATTTATGGCATCGAAGAAGATAGACGTTATGTTACTCAGCCTCGTCTTAAAAAAATGTTAGGTCATGAGATTGACTTAATGGAAGATAGACTAAGCAGACAAAAACATCCAGATAAATTGTTTTTTAGCTATGCAAATACTGTAACAACTATAGATTTTGCAAAAAAATTTAAAGGTCATGGTTGGGTTGGTATTCGTTTTCAATTAGATCCTTTAGAAGCCTACAATGAAATTATTTTACATCTTCGTTTTAAAGAAAGTGATGCACGTCTGCAACAAGAAACATTAGGTGTTTTAGGCGTAAATTTATTATATGGTGCCTTTTATTTAAATGACAACCCAAAAGACTTAGTAAAATCTTTTTATGACAATTTAAATAGTGACCAATTAGAAATTGATATGATTAATTTCTCTGGCCCTCGTTTTATGTATGTAGATAATCGTTTAATGAGTTTACAATTACTTAAAAACGGAATGACAAATGCAGTAATGTTTGGCCCAGATGGTAACAACTTATTGCCTGCACAAGTTTTATACAAAAAAAACATATTAGCTTTAAGAGGTAGTTTTAGGCCTGTTACTAAGGTAAATATGGATATGTTTGAACAGTCTAAAAAACTTTTTTTAGCAGAGAAAAAAGTTGATAAAAAAAATACTCAAATTATTTTTGAAATCACTTTAAGTAATTTATCTGCCGAAGGTAAAATTAATGAACGTGACTTTTTAGACAGAGCAGAACTACTGTGTTCTCAAGGACAAAATGTAATGATTACTAGTTTCCAACAATATTTTAAATTAGTTGAATATTTTAGTGAGTTTACCAAAGAAAGAATGGGATTAGCAATGGGCGTTTATAACCTAATTCAGATTTTTGATGAAAAATATTACCGAAATTTAAGTGGTGGTATTTTAGAAGCTTTTGGAAAATTGTTCTATAGAGATTTAAAAGTATATATGTATCCTTATCACGACCAAGAATCAGGAGATTATATTACTAGCGAAAACTTAAAAGTGCATCCTAGAATGAAAGAATTGTACAAATTCTTTAAAAACAACGGAAGACTTTTAGACATTAAAGACTTTGACAAAGAAATTCTAGATATTTTTTCTAGAAAAGTTCTTAAAATGATTATGAATGGCGAAGATGGCTGGGAAGAAATGTTACCCGAAGGAATTGCAGAGATTATAAAGCAAAAAAGACTATTTGGCTACTCTAGGTCTCGAGTAAAAAATAACTAACCCAATTTAAACCTTTGTAAAAATAAATAGTCTTATTATAGAAATTTAAAAAAAATAATAAGACGCTCGTATATTAGTGAATGACAATTTTGTGAGAAATAAAAGGTTAGCGTCTTAAAATTTTAGATATAAAAATGTATAATTGACAGACGAAATTATTTTAATAGAACAACTAAAAAATGTTCAAACAAGAGAAAAAGCGTTTAGAAAATTAATTTCTATTTACAAAGAACGTCTTTATTGGCATGTTCGTAAAATTGTAATTTCTCATGATGATGCAGATGATGTTTTACAAAATACCTTCATTAAAATTTTTAAAAATATAGAAAAATTCAATCAAGAAAGTAAGTTATTTTCTTGGATGTATAGAATTGCAACAAACGAATCTATTACCTTTATTAACAAAAGAGCAAAAAAAAGAAACCTCGACATTGCAGATTATCAACAAGAATTAACTTCAACTTTGGCAGAAGATGAATTCTTTTCAGGAGATGAAATTCAGCTAATACTACAGAAAGCTATAGCTACTTTACCTCAAAAACAGCAATTAGTTTTTAACATGAAATATTTCGATGAGCTAAAATATAATGAAATTTCAGAAATACTAGACACCTCTGTTGGCGCTTTAAAAGCATCTTATTTTCATGCAGTTAAAAAGATAGAAAGCTTTATAAAACAAACAACAAATTAAACCTTATTATTAAATTTAGGTCTAAAGAATAGATGAACGCAACTAATAAAAATAGCGAAGATTATTTAAAATCAGTTTTAAAAAAAGAAACAGGTTTTAGCGCGCCGGAAAATTATTTTTCGGAATTTGAAAATAATTTTTCTACTTTTCTATCCGAAGAAAAATTATCGAAAAAGCTACCATTTAAAACACCTAATGCTTATTTTAAAAATTTAGAAGCTGTTATCTTATCAAAAAATACAACAAGAGAAAACAAATTAATTAGCATTTCTAACACTAACAAAAAATGGTACAAACAAAGAGTTTTTAATTTTGTATGGTATGCTGCTGCCGCATCTATTGTTTTATTTATTAGTATAAATTCTTTTATTTTTAACACAGATAAAGCACTTACTTTTGATACACTCTCTGATAATGATATTGAGTATTGGTTAGAAGAAAACTCTTTAAACACAAATGATATTGCTGCAATTTTAGAAGACGCTACTTTAGAAGAAAGCGAATTTTATTTTGCAGATATAAAAGATGAAAACATTGAAGAATACATAATTTCGATTAACAATATTTCTTTATTAAATGAAATAAATTAAAATATAGATGATGAAAAAAATCATAACCATTATATGTTTATCTGTTTTTTGTGCTCTTTCTAATACAGCACAAGAAAGAAGAGAAAAAATTAGAACGTTAAAAATAGCCTATTTAACCGAGCAAATACAATTATCTGCCTCAGAAGCAGAAAAATTTTGGCCTATTTATAATGAACATGACAATAAAACAAATAAGTTTATTAGAAATAAGATTAGAGAAATTAATAGAGAAATTAAAAAAGCAGGCAGTATAGATAATTTAGACGAAAAAAAAGCAAAAGTTCTTTTTGATCTAACATTGTATTTAGAAAAAAAGAAATACGAAGAAAACCAAAAATATATTTCTAATTTGAAAAAAGTATTGTCTGTAAAAAAGATATTAAAACTTCAAATGGCAGAAAGAGAGTTTGGTAGAAATTTAATGAGAAAATACAAACGAAAAAGACTCAATTCTAGAGACTAACAATAAAAAAACGAAGCAAATTTGCTTCCTTTTTTTACTCTTTAATTAAGATCATACAAGGGTATAGCTCTGGCTTATTCGCCGTAAACTGCTTTAACCAAATAATTAATTCTTTTATTTCGTAGGGTAAGAGTCTTGTTAAAGATTTTTCTAATTCTTTACAAAATAATTCTGAATTAAAACTTACTTTTTTTAGTACTGTTTTAGTGTACTCAAACATTGCTCTAGCCATTTTTTTAAATTTAATCTAAAGCTATAACGTAAACAATACAGTTTTAGTATATAATTTATAATTAACACAAAAACCACTACCTAAATATAGATAGTGGTCTTAAAGATTCTTTAAAAAACGTTAAGATTATAAAGTGTTAATCTTTTCTACTAAGCCTTTAGCTTTTGTTTCTAGTTCTTCGTTTATAGACTTAAAATGTGCTTTTTTACTTTCTACACCTTTTGCATTTACTTTAGCAACCAAACTATCAAAAGTTTGAATAGCTTCATCTATAATTGCGTCGCCTTTTTTAGGTTCGTTCTTCAAAGAAGAAACATCTAATGCATATTCTATAACATCTCCTAATACGTAATTAATATCCTTTTTTAAGTTTTTTATACTTGCCATATTCTTTATTTTAAAAGTGCAAATTTAGACTATTTATTTAAAAGAGCGATAAAACTTCTTTTATATTTAAAACAGTTTTATAATCTAAGGTAGATTGTTCTTTAAAAGAGACCTCTTCATGCGCCCAAGTTGTATGAAACGGCACATGTATAGCAGATGATCCAATTTTAGTTACTGGTAAAACATCCGATTTTAAAGAATTTCCAATCATTAATAGCTCAGAAGGCTCTATATCTAAATGATCCAATACTTTTGAATAATTT
>CAYWOM010000182.1:0-4546 GCA_964459905.1 uncultured Polaribacter sp.
TAATACCATACGTGGTGCAGTTGCAAGTTGGTCTAAAACTTTGTCGAATGAGTTGGGAGAATTTGGGATTACGGTAAATAATGTTCTACCAGGTGCAACAAATACAGAGCGTTTGCATGAAATTATTAAAAATAAAGCTGCTAAAACGGGTTTAACTATAGATGCCGTTTCTACAAATATGAAAAATGCATCGCCAGCAAAACGATTTGCAAAACCAGAAGAAATTGCCAATGCAGTTGTATTTTTAGCAAGTGAAAAAGCAAGTTTTATAAACGGAATTAACGTTCCTGTTGATGGTGGAAGAACAAAATCTTTGTAAATTTAACAAATCTTGCGTTAGGGATTGAAACGGCATCCTTTTATGAAGAATGAATAAAAGATATAGTGAAAAGCCCGACCTTTTTAGGTAACGCCCAAAACAAGAAATAAGAATAGAGAAAAAAGAGTTTAGATGTTTACGATTGAAATAGTGTATCTTAACTCTCGATTTTAAAAATCTAAAGAATATGAGTAAGCTAGTACAGCCTTTAAATTTTAAAAAATGGATTGATGAACATCGTCATTTATTAAAACCGCCAGTTGGTAACAAGCAGATTTGGGACCATGGTGAATATATAGTGATGGTTGTTGGTGGACCAAATAACAGAAAAGATTATCATTATAATGAAACACCAGAGTTTTTCTACCAAGTAGAAGGCGATATGATTTTAAAAATTATAGATGATAAAGGCAAAATGATAGCTGTAGCCATTAACGAAGGTGATATTTATTTACTGCCTGCAAAAGTGCCACATTCGCCTCAAAGAAAAGAAAATACAGTAGGTTTGGTAATCGAGTATCCGCGTTCTAAAGGCATGTTAGATGCATTAGAATGGTATTGCGAAAACTGTGAAAATCTATTATATAGAGAAGAATTTGCATTGGATAATATAGAAACCGATATGCCAATAATTTTTGACACCTTTTATTCTGATAAAGAAAAATGTACGTGTACTACTTGCGGCACTAAGATGAGAAAACCAACTAAAATTGGCTAGCTGCTATTGCTTTAAATTTAGTTTTATAAAGCATTTATAACTGAAAAATCCACTTTTAAGTGGATTTTTTTTATGTGTAAAAAATGATAATTAGATTTTTTTCATCTGTTGTTTCATCATTGTCATTTGTTCTTTTAACATGCCGTGTTTGTCTAGTTTTTTTGCTTCAGACATTAAAATAGTAGCTTCGCGTTTGCGTCTTTTTGTCATTGCAATACCTGCTAACTGTAGTTTTGCCATTGCCAAATCATGATCCATTGGTAAGCCTAATTTTACCGCTTTACGCAAATATTTTTCGGCTTGTGTTATATTCGTTTGACTTAATATAATGCCGTGCAAATAATTATAATATCCTTGTTGTTTAACAATTAAAGCGCCCTCAGGGTTTTTAATATAGCCTAACCATTTTTTAGTGCCTTCGAAATTTTGTTTACGTAATTGTAAAAAAGCTAACAAAATAAATTCGTTTTTAAAATACAATACCACAAAAATTCCGGCTAATAATAAAATCGAAATTCCGTTCATTATATTTGCTTGGCTAAATTGATAAACAGCCCAGACACTTATTAAACCTGCTATTATTAATTTTATATTTTTATTGAACATAATTGTTTTTTATTGAATTGTAAAAGTACATTTTTCTGCTAAAAAAGAAGAGCTACTTTTTAAAGTATTTCTTATATTTAAATGAGGCAATAATAGTTATTAGTATAAGTGTTATAATATAAATATAAGCTTCTTTAGGTGTTACTACTCTATCTCCACTTGCATAAGAATGTAAGCCCGATAAGTAAAAATTTACCCCAAAAAAGGTCATCATAATAGATAAGTATGCAAAAGCAGATGCAAAGTTAAAAGACAATCTACCTCGTAACCCAGGAATTAAGCGCATGTGTAAAACAAAACCATAGACCATTATAGAAATTAATGCCCAAGTTTCTTTTGGGTCCCAGCCCCAATAACGACCCCAACTTTCGTTTGCCCACATACCACCAAGAAAAGTACCAATAGTTAACATAATTAAACCTACAGTTATTGCCATTTCGTTAATAATGGTAAGCTCTTTTATATTTAAAGCCATTTTTTTCTTATTCTTTTCATTGGTAAAAATTATTAAGAACAGGGTAAAAACACTTAATATCATACCAATTGAAAATGGTCCGTAACTAGCTACTATTATCGATACATGTACTTTTAACCACCAAGAATTTAAAACGGGTTGTAGGTTTGCAATTTCTGGATCTAGCCAATTTTGGTGTGCAAAAAATAAGATGATAGAAGAAATAAAGGTAACGGCAGTAATAACTAACGAAGATCTTTTTCCTAGAAATAAACCAAAGCCCATTGTTGCTAAAGCCACAAAAATTATAGCCTCATAAGCATTACTCCAGGGTGCATTACCACTTATATACCATCTAGCAGCCAAGCCTAAAATATGGAATGCAAATAATAAAATTACAATACCAATGAGTGTTTTTATAGTGTAATTAATCCATTTTTTTGAATTAAAAATTTGTAGAATTACAAAAAACATTAAAAGTAAACTGGTATATGCATAATATTTAGACAGTCTTAAAAACGGCTGACTTTTATTATATATAATTTCTGTTTCAATTTTATGTTCTGATGGATATACAGCCGCTCCAAATTTCTTTTGGTAGGTTTTAATGCCTTCTAAAATCTGATTAGCTTTTGTATAATCTTTGGTCTCTTTTGAGCTTTGTAAAAGTTGAATATACAGTGGCAATAGTTTAGGAACAAAAACAGAATCTGCGGTTTTAAATACTTTAGTTGATGAAAGTTCTAAATGAGAAACCCATGTATTATTGTCATCACCTTGTATTGGGTAAATTTTAAAAATAGCACCACTAATAGCACCATAGAGCAAACCAACTCTTTTGTCTATTTTTATTAAATCTTTATCAAAATAACTTTGAATCTTTTTTTTCTGTGCCTCAGCCACCTGTTCTTTAATTTTGTAAGAACCATCTTGGGCTATGAAATCTGATAAACGAGCATAGGTTGTAGAATCTGGAAGATTTAATGCTTGTCTAATTTCTTTATTATCCTTTTTTTGTAAATAAATAAAAGGAACTTCATACCACAATCTAGAGTTCTCTATAATAGAAAGCAAAACCTGACTTGGCTCCATTTCTTTGAAATTCTCAGTTTGTGCTACTTTTCTTACCAACTCAGAGGCAAAGGTATGGGCGGGTTTCATTCTACCACCAGCGTCTTGAATAATTAGTTTACTAAATTTTTCTGCATGTTTTTTAGCAACCAAATTTACTTTTAAAATAGAGTCTATTTGTTGGTTTGTAATTCTATTTGAATTATGACTAATTTTTTGAGTACTACTTTTAGTTTGTGCTGTATTATGAGTATGGTCAGGGTCGCTATGATCATGATCTGTGTTTTGAGTAAAACTGATACTTGATATAAACAATGCAGCAACAATAGACATTGTTAGTTTTTTCTTTTTAATTTTCTTTAAACTCTTTTTTAAATCATCGAAACGCGTATTCTTTGCAAATAAAATACAAATTAAACCGGTGTATAAAAACGAATATCCTAAATAGGTAAGTAATGTTCCCCAAAAATCATGATTTACAGACAGGTGTGTTTCTTCGGTTTCGCCAGATAAATCGTAACTAGATTGAAACAATTTGTACCCTTTATGGTCTAAAATATGATTCATAAAAATACGATAATCGAATTTTTCCTCTCCATCTATAACTGTTACTTCACTTGCATAAGAAGCAGCACTTTCTGAACCAGGATATTTTTCTAATTGAAAATCGTTTAGTTTTACACTAAAAGGTGTTTTTAAAATTTTTGCACCATACCAAAGTCTAAAATTTAAATTACCAAGACTTACTTCTTGGGCATTGTTATTACTAAATTTACCACCCGTAAGCTCTATACGTTCGGTTTTATTATTTGCAGTAATGTCTAGTACTATTACATCTAATGTTTTATCGTCTTTAGGACCGCTAACTGTTGTCATAATTCCTTTTTCTGCTGGTCTTGGAATTACAAATTGTAAACCGGCAATATTGTGCAGTGTTAAATATTGAAAATTTTGAACAGAATCTTTTACTATTTTACCTCTTTTCTGATCTGCCATTCGAAACCAATCTCCATCTGCTTTTGTGGTCATTTTTAGATTGCCATCTTCTTTTTTAAAATTGATGGAAGCATTTTCATCCGTAGCATCAAAACCAACCAAAATTCCATGAATGTTTTGTAAAGTTCCTTTTTTAATCCAATGTTCATGTCTAGATCCTTCAGAAGATTCAACAAAAAATAAATGTTCAACGCCGTTTTTGTCTTCTACTAATTTCTTTTCTGCCCAAGGAATATAATTTACTAATTCTATATCAAAATCTTGTGTGATGCCGTTGTTCTTAAAATTATCGGAATACGACCAAGAGTTTTTACCCCGAGCAGAAAATAATAAAGGTTTGTTAATTTCTGGTTTTTGAACTTTACCATTATCTCCAATTACA
>CAYWOM010000183.1:0-4540 GCA_964459905.1 uncultured Polaribacter sp.
CAGAAATAATACCAACAACACCTATTGGATGCCATTGTTCTCTCATAACATGTCCAGGACGTTCAGACGGAATTGTCTGCCCGTTTAATTGTCTAGATAAACCTACTGCAAAATCGCAGATATCAATCATTTCTTGTACTTCACCCAAACCTTCTTGGTAAGATTTTCCCATTTCATAAGATACCAATTTACCAAGCGCTTCTTTCTTTTTTCTTAATTTATTACCAAACTGACGTACAATTTCGCCACGTTGTGGCGCAGGCATATTTCTAAAAGATTTAAATGCTTTGGTAGCGGCATCCATTACTTTTTCGAAGTCTTCTTTGGTTGTTGTTTTAACTTTACCTATTAATTTGCCATCTACTGGAGAATAACTTTCTATAAGTTTTCCGTTCGAAAAATTATGAGAACCAGTAGAAGTTCCTTCATTTATATCTTGCAAACCTAGTTCTAGTAAGGCTTTTTTTATTCCAAAATCTGTCATCTTGTAGTTTGGTTTTTGTTGTTTAAATTTGAAAAACGAATTTACGAATAATTTTATAATTTTGTAAATTAAACATAAAAGATATTAATTGTTTAATTTTAAACATTATTATTGAAGCAAGAGGTGTTTTCAGCGCCCAAAATTAATTATCAAAAATCAGCAAGACATGAAAAATATTACAATAAGTAAGAATGATAAAGGTAAATATGATTTACATAGAATATGACAACCATTTTTCTGGAATGGGTGGTAGGTCTAATTTGATAATTTCAGATTTTGTTTTGATTTTAAGTCCCAAAGAAGAAACTTTTGGAACAGATAGTTTGACATTATTTTTTTTGTTAATTAATGCTAAAACAGTTTCAATTGATTGTTTAGAACATAAAACTAAGCTATTCATTATTGCATTAGATTCTTTTTCCAAATCGAAAAAATCTACAAAATATTTAGGTATATTGTCTTCATAAATAACCCATTTACTTGTTTTTTTTATAGGAACTTCTATAATTTCCTTAACTCCACTAAATGTTATATATTTTACTTTATGAAAAACCATATTGTTAAAATTATATTGCTATTACGGTATAAATAAGATTATAAAAACAAAACTTGTTTCAAATATAGTTAACTAAATGAATTTGTTAAAACACCAATCAATAAACGGAAAAAATAAGATATAAGCGGTGTTTTATTATGTATCATCGTTTAAAATATATTGTTAAAATTTGTTTTTAGCTTACACAGATTTTATGAGAGTAGTTGTCTTTAAAATTACTTCATTTTTGTTTAAAAATGAAAAACTGAAACTAGTAACTATTTGTCAATCATTATTTTATAGTAGTTATTTCCTACAAGTTGCAAACAAAACACAAAGGTTGCGTTAAATAATTCTATTTTTGCAAAACGATATGCAAAGAACAATTTTCAATATAAATAATAAAGAACAATTTACAAAAGCTTCATTGACCGTTTTTAAACATCAGTTTAAAAACAATAAAGTGTACCGTTCTTTTTGCGATTTAATAAACGTGCATAGTTCTGATGTAACAAAAATTGAAGAAATTCCGTTTTTACCTATTCAGTTTTTTAAAAGTAGAAAAGTAGTTTCTACTGTTGATGAGGCTCAGAAAATTTTTACAAGTTCTGGAACTACAGGAAGTATTACTAGTAAACATTTTGTAACAGATATTAATCTCTATAAAGAGAGTTATCTAAAAGGATTTCTTCATTTTTATGGAGACATAGAACAATATACCATTTTGGCTTTATTACCCAATTATTTAGAACGTAAAGGATCTTCTTTGGTTTTTATGGTAGCTGATTTAATTGCTAAATCTAAAAATGAAGAAAGTGGATTTTATCTGGATAATTTAGAAGAATTGTCTAAAAAACTTATTAAATTAGGTAAAAAAGGACAAAAAGTATTGTTAATTGGTGTTTCTTTTGCTTTGTTAGATTTAATAGAAAAACAACATTTTAACCTAAAAAATACCATAATTATGGAAACTGGTGGTATGAAAGGACGAAGAAAAGAATTGGTTAAAGAAGAATTACATAGTATACTTCAAAACGGATTTGGAGTTGCTAAAATTCATTCAGAATACGGAATGACAGAATTATTAAGTCAGGCATATTCTAAAGGAAAAGGTGTTTTTAAAACACCACCTTGGATGCAAGTTTTAGCTAGAGATACAGAAGATGCATTAACTATAAATCCGCCAGAAAAAAACGGAGGAATAAACGTAATTGACCTATCAAATTACAACTCATGTTCTTTTATTGCTACACAAGACTTAGGAAAAGTATATAAAGACGGAAGGTTTGAAATTATTGGACGTTTTGATAATTCGGATATTAGAGGCTGTAATTTAATGGTCTTGTAATTAACTTTAATTTTTTTCGACTACTCAAAAAAAAATGAACCAGATAAAACAATTTAGTCTTCTTTTATTATTAACTATTTCTTCTACTTTTTTTGCTCAAAAAACACATTATAATACAGATAACGGTTTTATTGCAGAAGGCTTTGACGTAGTTTCTTATTTTGTAAATGAAAAACCAGTTGCAGGAAATAGTAAATTTCAAACCACTTTTGATGATATAAAATTTAAATTTTCATCTGAAGAAAACTTAGCTGTTTTTAATAAAGACCCTAAAAAATATATACCACAATATGGTGGGTTTTGTGCGTATGCTATAGCAGCAAAAAAAACAAAAATGGATATTGATGCTGAATCTTATGAAATTAGAGATGGTAAATTATATCTTTTTTACAACGCATGGTTTTCTAATAAATTAGAAAATTGGAAAGAAGAAGATACTGCAGAACTTCAGAAAAAAGGAGATAAAAATTGGAAAGAGTTAAAACATAAAAAAAATTAAAAATGAAAAAAATTGGCATTCTATTTTTATTGATCTCTACAAGTGTTTTTTCACAGAAAACAGCTTATAATCTTAAGAAAGGCTTTGTTGCAGAAGGGTATGATGTTGTAAGTTATTTTATGCAAAAAGCAGAAAAAGGAAACAAGAAATATATAACGACATTTGATGGTGTAAAATTTAGATTTTCCTCTAAAAAAAATTTAGAAACTTTTAATAAATCGCCAAAAAAATACGTGCCCCAATATGGAGGTTACTGTGCGTATGCAATTGGTTTAAATGGTAAAAAAGTAGCTATAAATCCTAAAACCTTTGAAATTAGAGATGGCAAACTCTATCTTTTTTACAATGCTTGGGGAACAAATACTTTAGATCTTTGGAAAGAAGAAGGTGCAGAAACACTACAAAAACAAGCAGATGTAAACTGGCAAAATATTATCAGTAAATAATATTAATTCTTAAAAAGAAAAAAAGGTACTGAAATTAAATTCAGTACCTTTTTTATTTTATAAATTTAAGCAAACTATTATGCTACAACCAATAAATAATAAGTCTTTTTACCACGTTGTAATAACACATATTTATTGGCAATTAAATCTTCTTTAGAAATGGTAAAATCTTCTTTTATTTTTTCTTTGTTTACAGAAATTGCATTTTCTTTTAATGCTCTTCTTGCTTCACCATTAGAAGCTAAGAAATTGGTTTTAGCAGCCAAGGCAGCAATCATATCCAAACCTTTTTCAACATCATTTATAGAAACAGTTGCTTGCGGAACACCATCAAATACATCTAAAAAAGTTTGCTCGTCTAACGATTTTAAATCTGAAGCTGTAGATTTTCCAAATAAAATGTTAGAAGCTTTTATAGCGTTTTTATAGGCATCTTTACCGTGAACTAAAAGTGTAACTTCTTCGCCAATTTTCTTTTGTAATAAACGTAAATGAGGTGTTTCTTTATGTTCTGTAATTAATGAATCTATGGTTTTTTTGTCTAAAAAAGTAAAGATCTTAATGTACTTTTCTGCATCCTCATCCGAAGCATTTAACCAATATTGGTAAAATTTATATGGTGATGTTCTTTTAGCATCTAACCAAACATTACCGCCTTCAGATTTCCCAAATTTTGTACCGTCAGATTTTGTAATTAACGGACACGTAATTGCGTACCCTTTTCCTCCGCCAATTCGTCTAATTAACTCAGTTCCTGTAGTGATATTTCCCCACTGATCAGAACCCCCCATTTGTATAGAAGCGTTGTTGTTTTTATATAAATGCAAGAAATCGTAACCTTGCACCATTTGATACGTAAATTCTGTAAAAGACATACCTTCTTTAGATTCAGAACCAATTCTGTTTTTTACAGAATCTTTAGCCATCATATAATTTACGGTAATATGTTTACCAACATCTCTAATAAATTCTAGGAAAGAAAAATCCTTCATCCAATCGTAATTATTTACTAAAACGGCTGCATTTTCTGCGTTAGATGTAAAATCTAAAAAATGACTTAATTGTCCTTTTATTGCTTCTTGATTGTAACGTAAAGTTTTTTCATCTAATAAATTACGTTCGGCAGATTTTCAAGAAGGATCTCCAATCATACCAGTTGCACCACCAACCAAAGCAATTGGTTTATGACCACATCTTTGAAAATGTGCTAATAGCATAATAGGTACTA
>CAYWOM010000184.1:0-4535 GCA_964459905.1 uncultured Polaribacter sp.
CATTTTACGAAACACCTAAATATGATGTTTTCTATGCATGGCCAATGTTTTTAGCTAAATATGCAAAAAACTCTATTGAAAATTTTAGAATTTGGATTGATAAAAAAAGTGGGTTAAATATTGTGCCTGTAGATTTTGTTTCTAAAGCAATTTTATACGCTTTTTTAAACCCAGACATAAAAGAATTAAACATTGTAAATCCAAAACAAATATTGCACAAAGAATATGTGGGTGATGTTTTAGAGTCTTTTCATATTAATTCTTACGAATATGTAACAGAAAAGCCAGAAAACTTATCTTCTTTTGAACAGTTGTATTACAAAAGTATTGGTGGTCTTTTCGAAAAATATGTATCTATACCAGACTTGCAATTTAAACCTGAGTTAATTTTAAAATTAATAGAACAATTACAGTTAGATGTTACACTTGGTGTACATGAAAACTTTATGAATTTAATTAATTTTTCTGTAGAAAAAAAGTTTGTAAAGAGTTACTAATTACACAAAATAATAGCTTATAATAACAAATGCAAACAACAAAACTAAACATTAAAAGCATACTACCACTTACTTGCAATAGATCTGGAACTTGCTGTTTTGGTAAAGCTGTAATGTTAAATCCTTGGGAATTATTAAATTTAAGTAGAGAAAAAAAAGTTACTCAAAGAGCGTTTCGTGATCTATATTGTGAGTTTGGCGGCATAAGATTACTATTTAACGGAAAACAAGATAAAAAAGGACAACACGCTTGTAGCCAGTATAAAGACAATTTTGGGTGTAGTGTGCACCTTGGTCGTCCTTTAGCATGTCGTTTATATCCTTTAGGAAGACAAATACAATTTAATAAAGCCCAGTATATTTATGAAAGCGATAAATTTCCTTGTTTAACAGATTGTTCTAGTGTTTTAGAATTACCAAAACTTACTGTTGGCGAATATTTAAAAGGACAAAAAGCTGCCGAATTTGAAAAAGGACAAGATGCGTATTTAATAATAATGCAAAACATAGCAGATATTGCTTTTGAGCTACTTTTAGATTCTGGATTAGCTAAATCTGGCGACACAAAAACACTAGCTACTTGGCGTGAAATTGGTAATGAATCTCCAGAAGTTTTAGTTGAAAGAATTGGGTTAGAATGGATAGATTACTTAATGATTCCAGAAATAAGTTACAACATAGAAAGGCCTTTAACATTTATTGAAAAACATAATGACTTACTACTTTTAAAAGCGCAAGAAAAGTTTGGAAATATACAAACGTTAGAAGAATTATATAAAGCTTCTGTTTTAATGATTGGGGTAGCATTGCATTTGGCAAGAGGTTTAGGTGCTAATACCAAAGAAATAGCTGAACATTGGATAGAAACAGCAAAAAGTTATGGCGCTAAAGAATAATGTTTATATACTATTTTAATACGTATAAAATTGTTTCGGTTTTTTTTATTTGAAAAATAGATGATAGCGAAATAACAAAAACCTAAATAAATTTTTATTGTGTAAATTTATTTCTAGAAACAATAGCCTTTAATTTTTGTTTTAAATCGGTTCCTGTGTCGTAAATCATTCTTTCATTACTTGGAAAAGCGATTGCTTTTAAAACCAATAAATCTAATAAAGAGGTTTCTAAAGCTCTTTTATCCCCATCGAACCTTGCGTATACATGATCAAAAACAAATTCGCTTTCTATAGGATATACTTGCAGAGTTTGCTTCGAATATAAATCTACATACTTTACTTGCCCAACAACTCTGGCAGATTTTAATTGGGTAAATTGGTAAAACTCACAACGTACATTTACTAATTTATCAACTTTTATTTTATTACCTATACTATCTTTTACTTGATTACCATTTGTGTCTAACAAGTATTTATAGCCATCTTTTACCTGCTTTTCTTTAATAATTTGTTTCTCTCTAACTTGTTCTGGCGATACTTCTATAGTTCTTAAATTTAACTCTAAACCAAAGTCGTAGTCTATTTTTGAGTCTTTTTTATTGTGATAAACTGTCCACAAATCATTTAATCCGTAGGTGTCAAAATTTAATAAATCGTCTTCTAATCTTTTAGGAATTACTTTTTGCGTTTCATTTTTCATAGAAACAAAAACAAAATCTCTACCTCTAAAAATAGCTTCTTCAATTAAATTACGAGTATCTTTATAATTAGGATTGATATCTTCTATATAATTTAAATCGTTGTATGCTTTTCTATACTCGTATTTATTTTTAGTATTAAATAACAATTTTACTTTTGTGTATAAATGTTCAGTAAGTGTTTTTTTAGCATTTATAATTTCAGAATCATAGTTTTTGAAATTAAAAACAGCATTTTTTCCACTTGATAAAATTGGCAATGGTAACAAAGGTTTTATTTTTTGTTGCCTGTTTTTTAGCGTTAGATATAAATTATAAATAGCTTCTAAATTTTCTGGATTTGCCTCTTTCTTTAAAAACGAAATTCTTTTTTGATCTCTAGAAGAAGCTTTCTCAAAAGCTTCTTCTAACATTAAAACATAAGGCTGTTTTTTCTTCTTTGTTTTATTGTCTTTTAGGTTATGAGTTGCTACCGCTATTGCTTTATTGTAATTTCCAATATTTATGGCTTCTTGTGTACTTTTTACAGTACTACAAGCAATAAAAAATGCTCCTAAAAATAAAAAGAATATACTTTTTTTCATCGGTAAATGTTCTAATTAACTTAATACAATTAAAATACCAAAAATGAAATTTGGTGTTTTTTTATGTTTTATACGTTGAATCTAAAATGCATTACATCGCCATCTTTAACAATATATTCCTTGCCTTCTACTCTCATTTTACCTGCTTCTTTTACTTTTGCTTCAGAACCAAAGGCTACATAATCTTGGTAAGCAATTGTTTCTGCTCTAATAAAACCTTTTTCAAAATCGGTATGAATTACACCTGCTGCTTGTGGCGCAGTAGAACCAATAGGAATCGTCCAAGCTCTAACTTCTTTTACACCTGCAGTAAAATAGGTTTGTAAGTTTAATAATTTATATGCAGAACGCACTAAACGAGAAACACCAGCTTCTTCTAAACCAATATCTGCCAAAAACATTTGTCGTTCTTCATAATCGTCTAATTCTGTAATATCTGCTTCTGTACCAACCGCCAACACAATTACTTCTGCGTTTTCATCTTTTACAGCTTCTCTTATTTTTTCTACATAATCGTTTCCAGAAACAGCAGATTTTTCATCAACATTACAAACATATAATACTGGTTTAGCTGTAATAAATTGCAAAGCTTTTACAAATTCTATTTCTTTTTCAGAAAATTCTAAAGCTCGTACAGAAACTCCCTTTAATAAAGTTTCTTCAATCTTTAATAATACAACTAATTCTGCTTGTGCTTCTTTGTTTCCTGTTTTTGCAGTTCTTTTAACTCTTTCAAGTCTTTTTTCTACAGTTTCTAAATCTTTTAATTGCAATTCAATATCTATAGTTTCTTTATCTCTAACAGGGTCTATAGAAGTATCTACATGAATAATATTATCATTATCAAAACAACGCACAACATGTAAAAGAGCATCTGTTTCTCTAATATTAGCCAAAAACTGATTTCCTAAACCTTCTCCTTTACTTGCGCCTTTAACCAAACCGGCAATATCTACAATCTCTACAGTTGCTGGCATTACGCGTTCTGGATTAACCAATTCTTCTAATTTTTCAATTCTTTTGTCTGGCACATTTACAACGCCCAAATTTGGTTCTATTGTACAAAAAGGAAAGTTTGCACTTTGCGCTTTAGCGTTAGATAAACAGTTAAATAAGGTCGATTTTCCTACGTTTGGTAATCCTACAATTCCGGCTTTCATTTTTTTCTTTGGATATTTAGATAAAAGATACAAAAATTCTATACAAGATTTTTGCGCTGCAAATATATATGTTTTAAAAATAAAAAATTCCGAATTTACTTCGGAATTTTTTTACGTTATTTTAAACGCTAAATTTATTGTTTTAAAAATTTTAAATCTTTAACTATTGTGCATAAACTGTTGCTTTTCTAAAAGCGCTTCTTCTGTTTCTACATTGTCATCATCTGGCACACAACAATCTACAGGACAAACGGCAGCACACTGTGGCTCTTCATGGAAACCTTTACATTCTGTACATTTGTCTGCAACAATATAATAAATTTCATCAGAAATTGGTTCTTGTACTTCTTCTGCGTTTGCAGCTTTTCCGTTTGGTAAAACTACATTACCACTTAAATCTGTTCCGTCTGCGTATTTCCAATCGTCTGCGCCTTCGTAAATAGCTGTATTTGGACATTCTGGTTCACATGCCCCACAATTTATACACTCATCTGTTATTATAATTGCCATAATTTCTTTGCTGTTTTTGTACCTTTGTAAATGCAAAAATAAAGCCAAAATTATAGACAACCAAAATAAATGAATAGTATTCAGAACAGAATTAGCGCTTTTACTAAATTAGGCCTTTTTTTAAGTCAGTTTTCTCAAGAGAAAGTTGAACAAAAAAACCATATCGAACATAATGAATTATTTTTTAACG
>CAYWOM010000185.1:0-4531 GCA_964459905.1 uncultured Polaribacter sp.
TTTTCTTTTTGGGACGTTATATCAGCAGGAAATGAGCAAAATATAGATGCTCCAAAAACATATATATCCATAGTTGTAAATGATGATTTCGAAGAAGTTACAATAAAAACTATTTTAAAGTCGGGCAAGACAGCAGAAACTGGTGATGGACGAATCTTTGTAAGTCCAATAAACGATGCATATAAAATTAAAACAGGTGAAAAAGGTGGCCATACATTAAACTAAAACCTAAAATATTCTTCTTTTACTTAAATCCATAGTCTTTTTCTATGGATTTTCTTTATTTTACGAATATAACAATTTACAAAAGGTCTAATTATCATTATTGAATTTTTATTATCTGATTTTTATTTTCATCACAAAAATTTCATCATTAACTGTAAAATGGTGCTTTATTTTTAATAAAATACATAGTTTTGTAAATATAATTCAATAAAAAATGAAAAAACAAGGACTTTATTTACCAGAATTTGAACACGATAATTGCGGTGCAGGATTTATCTGTAGCTTAACCGGAAAACGTTCAAATGATATTATTCATAAAGCACTTGAAATTTTAGTAAAACTAGAACATAGAGGTGCCGTAAGTTCAGATGGTGTTACTGGTGATGGTGCTGGAATTTTAATAGACATCCCTCATAAATTCTTTAAAATATTTTGTGAATTTGAGCTTCCAGAAGCTGGTGAATATGCGGTAAGTAACGTTTTTCTTCCACAGAAAAAAAACCAAAGAGACTATTGTATAAATATTTTTGAAGACGAAATTAAAAAACAAGGTTTACAACTTTTAGGTTGGAGAGATGTTCCTGTTAACAGTAAAGTTTTAGGGGAAATTGCAAAAACAACAGAACCTTTTGTTAAGCAAATATTTATTGGAAAATCTGAAGAAAATCAGACTGATTTCGATTTTAATTTAAAACTTTTTGCTGCAAGAAAAATAGCAGAACATACTATTTATGGTTCAAAATTATCAGAATCTAAATTTTTCTACCTGCCAAGTCTATCAACAAAAATTATTATTTTTAAAGGTTTGTTAATGCCAGAACACATTAACGAGTACTATTTAGACTTGTTTAACTCGGCATTAGACACAAGATTAGCGTTGGTTCATCAACGTTTTTCAACCAATACATTCCCAACTTGGGATTTAGCACAACCTTTTAGATACATCTGTCATAATGGAGAAATAAATACGGTTAGAGGTAATGTTTCTAGAATGTTTTCTCGCGAAGAAATCATGAAAAGCGATTGGTTTGGCGAAGATATTAAGAAAATAATTCCAACTGTTTTAAGAGGGAAATCAGATTCCGCAACCTTAGATATGGTAGTAGAATTATTGCTAATGACAGGACGTTCTTTACCAGAAGCAATGATGATGTTAGTGCCAGAAGCTTGGGAGAAAAACCCAAACATGTCTGACACCAAAAAAGCGTTTTACGAATTTAATTCTTGCTTAATGGAACCTTGGGATGGCCCAGCATCTATACCTTTTACAGATGGTAATGTTATTGGTGCCGTTTTAGATAGAAATGGTTTACGCCCATCTAGATATACAGTTACAAAAGGAGGAAATGTTATTATGTCTTCTGAAACTGGTGTTGTAGATATTAAACCAGAAAACGTAGAATTTCACGGTCGTTTAGAGCCAGGGAAAATGTTTCTGGTAGATATGAATGAAGGTAGAATTGTAAATGATGAAGAAATAAAAGAGAAAATTGCTGCAAAACATCCGTATAGAAAATGGCTAAATGAGAATTTGGTAAATTTAAGTGATTTATCTGCCAAAAAAGGCCCTATAAAATACAATGAAATTGAATTACAAAAAAGAGAAGTTATTTTTGGTTACACTGAAGAAGATTTAAATACTATTATTAAACCAATGGCGCAAATTGGTAAAGAACCTATTGGTTCTATGGGAAGTGACACGCCAATTGCTATTCTTTCTGAAAGACCTCAATTAATTTATAATTACTTTAAACAATTATTTGCGCAAGTTACCAATCCGCCTTTAGACGGAATTCGCGAAGAATTAATTACAGATATTAGCTTAACTTTAGGAAGCGATGTTAATATTTTTGAAATCAATGCAGAACACTGTAAGAAACTAAAAATTCAAAACCCTGTAATTTCTAAGCACGATTTAGATAAAATTAGAGACTATGATACAAATCCTGATTTTAAAATAGCGGCTATTTCTATGCTTTATGAAGTAAATAAAGGGTTAAACGAATTAGAAGTAACTTTAGAAAATTTAGTTATAAAAGCTTCTAAAGCAATAGATGAAGGCGCAAATATTATCATTTTATCAGATAGATATGTTGATGAAAATAAGGCACCAATTCCTGCTCTTTTAGCATGTTCTTATGTGAATCATGGGTTGCATAAATTAAAAAAGCGTTCTAGAATTAGTTTAATTATAGAATCTGCAGAACCAAGAGAAGTACATCATTTTGCCTTATTATTTGGTTATGGCGCAAGTGCTGTAAACCCATATATAGTAAACGAAATTGTAGAAAAACAAGTTTTAAACGGAGATATTACCGAATTAGAATATTTAACAGCCATTAAAAACTACAACAAAGCAGTTGGAAAAGGTATTTTAAAGGTGATGAACAAAATAGGTATTTCAACTTTAAACTCGTATAGAGGTTCTCAATTATTTGAGTGTATTGGTATTAATACAAAAACTGTTGAAAAATATTTTCCGAACACACCAACAAGAATTCAAGGAATTGGCTTAAGAGAAATAGAGAAAGAAATTGTAAAAAGACATCAAAGAGCTTTCGACAAAAATATTGAAGCAAATTTAGAAATTGGTGGAGAGTATAGATGGAGGCGTGGACAAGAAAAGCACCTATTTAACCCGCTAACGGTTGCCAAATTACAAGAGTCGGTTCGTACCAATAAAGCATCTACTTTTAAAGAATTTTCAGATCTAGTAAACAACCAATCTAAAAGTTTAATGACTATTAGAGGTTTGTTTGAGTTCGATCAATTCGATCCAATTCCATTAGACGAAGTAGAACCTTGGACAGAAATTGTAAAACGTTTTAAAACTGGTGCCATGTCTTATGGCTCTATCAGTAAAGAAGCGCATGAAAACTTAGCAGTTGCTATGAATAGAATTGGTGGAAAATCTAATTCTGGTGAAGGTGGCGAAGATCAAGAACGGTTCTACAAAAGTTCTAAAGGAGATTGGAAAAATTCTGCAATTAAACAAGTTGCCTCTGGTAGATTTGGCGTAACGTCTAACTATTTAACCAGCGCAAGCGAAATACAAATTAAAATTGCACAAGGTGCAAAACCCGGCGAAGGTGGCCAATTACCTGGACCAAAAGTAAACAGAGAAATTGCAAAAACAAGAAACTCTACACCTTATGTAGGTTTAATTTCACCTCCTCCGCATCATGATATTTATTCGATTGAAGATTTATCACAATTAATTTACGATGTAAAATCTGCCAATAGAGCAGCTAGAATAAACGTAAAATTAGTTTCAGAAATTGGCGTAGGAACTGTTGCAGCTGGTGTAGCAAAGGCTAAAGCCGATGTTATTTTAGTAGCTGGTTTTGACGGTGGTACAGGAGCAACTCCGTTAACATCTCAAAAACATACAGGTTTACCTTGGGAATTAGGTATTGCAGAAGCACAACAAACATTGGTAATGAATGACCTTCGTAACAGAATTGTGTTGGAATGCGATGGTCAGTTAAAAACAGGAAGAGATGTAGCAATTGCTTGTCTTTTAGGTGCAGAAGAGTTTGGTTTTGCCACCGCACCATTAGTTGCTTCTGGTTGTATTATGATGCGTGTTTGTCATTTAAATACGTGTCCGGTTGGTATTGCAACTCAAAATCCTGAATTAAGAAAAAAATTCAAAGGAAAACCAGAACACGTTGTAAACTATATGTATTTTGTGGCTCAAGAACTGCGTGAAATTATGGCAAAACTTGGTTTTAGAACAATCAATGAAATGGTAGGTCAATCGCAAAAATTAAATAGAAATAAGGCCATAGAACATTATAAAGCATCAGGCATCGATTTAACGCCAATTCTACACAAAGTAGAAGTTGCAGACGATGTTAAACTATACAACACCTATTGCCAAGACCATAATTTAAATGTTCATTTAGATTTTAAAATTATAAAACAAGCACATCAAGCATTATTTAGACGTCAAAAAACGCATCTGAATATGGATATCACAAATATCGATAGAGCAGTTGGCGCAATTTTAAGCAACGAAATTTCTAAAATTTACGGAGCAGAAGGGTTACCAGAAGATACTATTAATATCGATTTTAAAGGTTCTGCCGGACAAAGTTTTGGGGCATTTACAACAAAAGGCGTTACCATGACAGTTCATGGAAACACGAATGATTACTTAGGGAGAGGGCTTTCTGGAGGTAAATTAATCATTAAAGTACCTAAAGAATGTACTATAGTTCCAGAGGATAATATTATTACGGGTAACGTTACTTTGTATGGAGCAACTTCTGGAGAAATTTATGTAAACGGAAAAGCTGGAGAG
>CAYWOM010000186.1:0-4482 GCA_964459905.1 uncultured Polaribacter sp.
TTTTCTTTAAGTTCTTTTACCAAGTTTAAAGCATCTGGAATTACATCGCTACTTAAAACAATTAAAGCACCTTTTTTAGCATTTTTAACCGCGTATAAAATAGCTTCTCTTTCTGATGGAATAATGTTAATTTTCTTGTTTGGGTCTTTCATTAAAATACCATCTTTTAGCATTTTAATAAGTTCTTCTTCAGATTTTCCACGTAAATTTTTGTCTTGTCTAATAATAATTTCATCAAACATTTCTGCGGCAATTCCACCCATTTCGTTATTATCTTCTACCCTTCTATCTCCAATTCCTGCTATAATTCCTACTTTTACAGAAGCTTCTAAATTGTCTGTAAACTGTTTTAAAGCGCGCATCCCTGCAGGATTATGTGCATAATCTAACAAAATTTGGAAGTTCTTAAACTTAAATAAATTTAATCTTCCTGGTGTTTGTGTTGCAGACGGAATAAAGGTTTCTAAAGACATTTTCATGTCTTCTATAGAAAAACCTCTTAAATAGGCAGTAATTACTGCTGGTAAAACATTCTGAATCATAAAAGTTGCTTTTCCGCCAAAAGTAAGTGGTACATTTACAGCTTTAATAACTCTAATTTTCCAGGTTCCTCTGCAAATAGTAATATATCCGTTTTCATAAATTGCAGAAATTCCTCCTACTTTCTGAAGTGCTTTTATATGCGGATTATTTTCATCTAAAGAAAACAACGCAACATTACAATCTACATTTTTACGCATTGCATATACTAACTCATCATCAGCATTTAAAATAGCGGTTCCTTCTGGTGAAACAGTTTCTGGAATTACGGCTTTTACTTTTGCTAATTGTTCTATGGTATGAATTCCTTTCATTCCTAAATGGTCTGATGCAACGTTTGTTACAATACCAATATCGCAATTTTTAAAGCCCAAACCAGCTCTTAATAAACCACCTCTTGCACATTCTAAAACCGCAAAATTTACCGTTGGATCTCTTAATACAAACTCTGTACTTGCAGGACCTGTACAATCACCTGTCATTAATAGTCGATTTTGAATATACACACCATCGCTAGTTGTGTAGCCAACTTTAAAGCCTTTCATTTTTGCCATGTGGGCAATTAAACGTGTAGTTGTGGTTTTTCCGTTGGTACCAGAAACCGCAATAATTGGTATTCTAGAAGTTGCTCCTGGAGGAAATAATTTATCAATTACAGGTGCTGCAACATTTCTTGGCAAACCTTCTGTGGGTGCTAAATGCATTCTAAATCCTGGTCCTGCATTTACTTCTAAAACTGCGCCGCCAGTTTCTGACAGAGGTTTAGAAATATCTGTAGACATTATATCGATACCACAAATATCTAAATCAATTACCTTAGAAATACGTTCTGCCATAGCAACATTTGCTGGATGCAAAATATCTGTAACATCTTCTGCAGTACCTCCTGTACTTAAATTTGCTGTATCTTTTAAAATAAGCATTTTATCTTTTTCTAAAATAGATTCTAATGTATAACCGGCATCTTTTATAATGGTTTTGGTTAACTCATTAACTGTAATTTTTGTCAATACATTTTCGTGTCCAAAACCTCTTCGGGAGTCTTTATTTACATTGGCTATTAATGTTTCTACAGACAATTTACCATTTCCAATAACGTGTGCAGGTGTTCTTTTTGCTGCGGCAACCAACACATTATTAATTACTAATAATCTATAATCTTCTCCAATAACAAATTTCTCAACAATAATTGCCCCATTTTTAGAACTGTCTTTTGCATGGTGAAAAGCAATTAATGCGTCTTCGTAATTTTGAATATCTACCGTAATACCACGTCCGTGATTTCCATCAACAGGTTTTATTACCAAAGGATAGCCAACATATTTACAAGCATCTTTTAAACTTCTTTCTCTTTTTATAATATCTCCTTTTGGTACCTCTACCTCTGCTTGTTCTAATAAGTATTTTGTATCTTCTTTATCGCAGGCCAATTCTACACCAATACTACTAGTTTCGCTGGTTACTGTGGCTTGAATTCTTTTTTGATTTGCGCCATACCCTAATTGACAAAGCGAATATTTATTTAAACGAAACCAAGGAATACCTCTTGATTCTGCTTCTGCTACAATAGAACCGGTACTTGGTCCAAGACGCGAACTTTCTCTTAGTTCTCGCATTTCTTGAATATCTTCTGCTAAATTATAAGTTTCTCCTGCAATTAAAGCTTCGCAAATTCTAACGGCTGCTTTTGCTGCATATCTACCCACGTTTTCTTCAATATAAGAAAACACAACGTTATACACTCCTTCTTCTCCATAACCCCTGGTTCTTCCAAAACCAGTATCCATATCTGCTAAGGTTTGTATTTCTAAAGCAATATGCTCAATAATATGTCCCATCCAAGTTCCTTCATCAACACGCATAAAAAAACCGCCTTCGCAAGCTTCAGAACATCTGTGAGAATACATACTTGGAAACATTTCTTTTAATCGTTCTGAAAAACCGGCTACTTTATTCGATGGTTTTTCTTCCATTTCTTCTAAATCTAAAACCATCACAATTAATTTATGACGACGAACCGACCAATAATTTGGGCCACGCATTGCATTTATTTCTCTTATTCTCATCTTTGATTGGTTTTAATTAAATTGAAAGTTTATAAATATATGCATTTTTAAAGATAAAAATTGCTTTATTTTTGTATCGACAAAAAATAACATGATTTTTACAGATATGATAAAAGGAACACTAATTCCGATTGGAGGAAATGAAGATAAAGGAATTGAACAAAACGAACAATATACGTTGGAGTTTATTGATGCTGGTATTTTGTTTCATGTGGTAGAAGAAGCTGGCGGAATTAATGCAAATATTGTTGTAATACCAACCGCTTCTAGTATTCCTGTAGAAGTTGGCGAAAACTACCTAGATGCTTTTGATAAACTAGGTTGTAAGAATGTAACTGTTCTTGATATAAGAAGCAAAAAAGATTCTGAAAAAGAAAGTTCAATTAAATTGATTAAAGAAGCAAACTGCGTAATGTTTTCTGGCGGAGATCAATCTAAAATTACCGATAAAATTGGCGGAACAACCATTCATACAATTTTAGCTGACAGATATAAAAACGAAACAGGCTTTGTTATTGCTGGTACAAGTGCGGGTGCAATGGTAATGGCAAATGAAATGATTGCCGGTGGAAGTGCGTCTGAAGCTTTTATTAAAGGTGCTGTTTCTATGTATAAAGGATTAAATTTAATTCCTGAATTAATTATTGATACGCATTTTATTAAACGTGGACGTTTTGGAAGACAATCTGAAGCGGTTGCAAAACACCCTAATTTAATTGGTTTTGGCTTGGCAGAAGATACCGGAATGATTATTAAAAACGGAAACGATTGTACGGTAATTGGCTCTGGAATGGTAATTGTTTTTGATGGAAGCAAACTAACCCATAACAACGAAAAAATATTAGAAGAAGGCACTCCAATGACCATGGCAAATTTAACTGTTCATGTACTTTCTAATAGTGATATGTATGATATAAAAAATAGAAATGTTACTGTTTTACCTATTGAAGCTCCTTTTATATAAACTATCTGTCATTCAGAACGAGGTACGAAGTGAAGAATCTCTCAAATTTCATTATTCAAAAAGTTCTTATTTGGATTAAAACTTAAAATTAAAGCATCTTTTTTAGCTCTGCTCCAACCTTTTATTTGCTTTTCTCTACTGATAGCAACATTAATATCTGAAAAATGTTCATAATATAATAGATAAAAACATTAGTATTTAGTCGTAAACGCTTTTGAAAAAGGGTCAGGATTTGAATGAAAATACAATTGTTCTTTTAGGTTATTAGTAACACCTGTGTATAAAACAGTTTTTCGTTTATTAGTAAGAATGTAAACATAGTAATTATGAGTTCCTAAAGTTTTCATAGCACAAAAACATTTTTTTATTTGAAATTATTTTTATTGAGATTCTTCACTTCGTACCTCGTTCTGAATGACAAACTACTTATAAATACAAATAGCAACCTCTCCGTTAGAAGATTTACTAGCTCTGTACATACCTTCTGTATTAAAAGGCATGGCAATATTTCCTTTAGCATCTACAGCAATTAAACCACCATCGCCACCAATTTCTAAAATTCTTTTGTTAATTACTTCGTTTGAAGCCTCTTGCAAAGTCATGTTTTTATGTTCTATTAAACATGCAACATCATAGGCTACAACTCCTCTAATAAAAAACTCGCCACTTCCTGTACAAGAAATCGCACAGGTTTTGTTGTTTGCATAATTTCCTGCACCAATCATTGGACTGTCTCCAACTCTGCCAAATTTTTTGTTGGTCATACCGCCAGTAGAAGTTGCTGCAGCAATATTGCCTTCTTTATCGCAAGCTACAGCGCCAACGGTACCAAATTTACTATCTTTTTTTGTAGCGTGATCTAACTGAAAACTGTCGGTATCTTTTATTTCTAACCATTGTTGATGACGTAAT
>CAYWOM010000187.1:0-4472 GCA_964459905.1 uncultured Polaribacter sp.
AAGGTTGCAGATACTAAGCCTCCCAAAGCCACTGTACCACCGAAACTTGATATTGTAAATACCGAAAACCCAAAGAATAATACGATTGACGTGTAAAACATACTCACACCTGTTTCCCGTAATGCAGCATAGACAGACTTTCTTATTTGCCAATTATGAGCTTGTAATTCCTGCCTGTATTTTGCTAAAAAATGTATGGTATCATCTACAGAAATACCAAAAGCAATACTAAACACCAATATTGTAGAAGGTTTTATAGGGATGTTAAAAAAACCCATTAAACCCGCTGTAATTAGCAAGGGTAACATATTTGGAATTAATGAAATTAGAATCATTTGTGGTGATCTAAACATCCAAGCCATAAAAATTGCAATTAATAATATGGCCAAGGATAAAGAAATTACTAAATTTTTAATTAGATAATTGGTGCCTTTTATAAATACTAATGCTTTTCCTGTTAAAGAGACTTCAAATTTATCTGATGGAAATTCTTTGGCAATTACCGCTTTTAAGCGCTCTTGAATTACATCCATTTTATCGGTTCCTATGTCTTTCATAAACGTTGTAATTCTGGCATAACGCCCAGTAGAATCTACAAAGTTTTTAAGCATGCTAGCATCGCTATTTGAATTTTTTGTATACGAAAAAATATAACTCTTTTCTTGATTTGTTGGTAGCTGATAATATTTAGGGTTTCCTTTGTAATAAGCTTGTTTAGAGTATTTTACTAAGTTTACAACTGATAATGGTTTCGATAATTCTGGAAACGTTTCAATAGCCTCGTTAATCTTATCCATCTTTTTTAAAGTAGATAATTTCATAACACCTTTTTCTTTTTTGGTGTCTATTAAAATTTCTAAAGGCATAATACCCCCAAACTCTCTTTCAAAGAATTTTATGTCCTTGTAAAAGTCCATACTTTTAGGCATATCTTCTATTAAACTACCAGAAACTTTAATTTTATAAACACCAATAATACTTAAAACAATAACTAAAACCGTTGTAAAATAAACAGTAATTCTATGGTTTCTAACCATTCTTTCCATCCAATCTACTACATTTTCTATCCATCTTTTTTCAAGGTGATTTAAATGTTTTTTCTTTGGAATTGGCATAAAACTGTAAATAATAGGAATTATTAACAAAGCCAAAATAAAAATACTAATAATGTTTACAGACGCTAATATTCCAAATTCACGTAACAAATCGCTTTTTACAAAAACAAAGGTTGCAAAACCAGATGCCGTTGTAATATTGGTCATTAAAGTGGCGTTTCCAATTTTAGAAATAACTCGCTGCAATGCTTTTGCTTGCTGGCCGTGTTTTTTTATTTCTTGTTGGTATTTATTAATTAAGAAAACTGCATTTGGTACACCAATTACAATAATTAATGGCGGAATTAGAGCCGATAAAACGGTTATTTCATAACGGAACAAACCAATAAAGCCAAAAGCCCATGTAACGCCTATTGTTACTACTAGTAACGTAATAAATGTAGCTCTAAAAGAGCGAAAGAAAAAGAAAAAAATTAACGCTGTAATGCCCAATGCACCAAGTACAAAAAGTTGAATTTCATCTTGAATATTTTGTGCATTTAAGGTTCTAATATAGGGCATGCCCGATATTTTAACATCTACATTATTGTCCTTTTCGAACTGTTCTATAGTAGGTTTTAATACATTAAAAATAAAATCTCTACGTTTTGGGGTGTTAACAATTTCTTTTTTAATATAAATAGCGGTTTGTAAAGTACCGGTTTCTTTATTGAATAATAAGTTATCGTAAAAAGGAAGTTTTTCGAAAAGCTGTTTTTTTATGGCTAAAACTTCTTTAGATGTTGTTGGTTCTTTATCATATAAAGGTTCTAGAACAAATTTTCTTTTTTTGCTGTCTTTTTTTAACTTTTGAACATCAGCAATAGAAAGTGTAAAATCTACTTCGTTTAAAGAATTAAATTGTTGAACTAGGTTGTTCCAAGCATTAAATTTTTTGGGCGTAAAAACAGTTCTATCTTTTATGCCAAGAATTACTAAATTTCCTTCTTCACCAAAGATTTGTAAAAATTTATTGTATTCTAAATTTGCTTCATGATCTTCTGGTAAAAGGTTTGCCTCTGTATATGAAAACCTCATATACTTCATTTGTGTTGCTAATAAACCTGTAATTATGGCAATTCCTAATAAAACCAAGTAGCGGTTTCTTAAAATAATACCAGCAACTTTTGTCCAGAAATTCATTTAATATTTTTTTTTACAAAGATACTTAAATTGAACAAGTGATGTAAAAAAAGAAATACTGTCTTTAAAATTAATGCACACTTGTTAAATTTCTACTTTCTAATTAAAATTAAGACACTTATATACTTAATATTTATGTTAAATAACATTATCTAAAGTTAATAACTCTTTATTTTAATGGTTATTAAACCTTCATAATTTCTATTTCTTTTACAGAAAATTTACCATCAATATCTTTTACAAAAGTATCTGTTAATTTCTGAATGTCATCTTCTGCAATTTTCTTCATATCATCAGAAACATCTGTTTTTTTGATATCATTATTTGCCTCTTTACGTGCATTTCTAATACCAACTTTAGCATGTTCTGCTTCTGCTTTTGCTTGTTTAGCTAAATTTATTCTTCGTTCTTCAGTTAATGGAGGAACATTAATCATAATAATATCTCCATTATTCATTGGATTAAAACCTAAGTTGGCAACCATAATTGCTTTTTCTATCTCTTGCAACATGTTTTTTTCCCAAGGTTGTATAGCAATTGTCCTTGGATCTGGTGTGCTTACATTGGCAACTTGACTTAATGGTGTTTGCGCACCATAATAATTTACCATTACGTTTGCTAACATTGCGGGTGTTGCTTTACCAGCTCTAATTGTACGTAGTTCTTTTACTAAGTGCTCTATAGCACTGTTCATTGCTTCTTTTGCACTATCTACAATAAATTCTATTTCTTCGTTCATCTTCAGTACTAATTTTAAAGATTTTATTATTAATTGTCAACAATTGTCCCAATATTTTCTCCAGAAATTAATTTTAATAAATTTCCGTTGGTATTCATATCAAACACAATAATTGGTAGTTTGTTTTCTTCGCTTAAAGTAAACGCAGTCATGTCCATTACTTTTAATCCTTTTTTAATAACATCTTTAAAGGTTATGGTTTCATATTTTACTGCATTCTTGTTTTTTTCTGGATCTACATTGTAAATTCCGTCTACGCGAGTACCTTTTAAAATGGCATCAGCACTTACTTCAATAGCACGTAAAACTGCTGCTGTATCAGTAGTAAAATACGGGTTTCCTGTTCCTGCACCAAAAATAACTACACGTCCTTTTTCTAAATGACGTATTGCTTTTCTTTTAATATAAGGTTCTGCAACTTCTTTAATTTCTAAAGCAGTTTGAAGCCTTGTATGAACATTTTCATCTTCTAAAGCGCTTTGTAGTGCTAAACCATTTATACAGGTTGCTAGCATTCCCATGTGATCTCCTTGCACACGATCCATACCGTTTGCAGCACCGGCCACACCTCTAAAAATGTTTCCACCACCAATTACAATGGCAACTTCTATGCCTTTATTAACAACTTCTTTTATTTCTTTGGCATATTCGGCTAAACGTTTTGGGTCTATACCGTATTGTCTGTCGCCCATTAAGGCTTCTCCACTTAATTTTAAAAGAATTCTTTTGTATTGCATATCGCTTTTTATCTTGTTGTATTTTTTACTTATAGGAGAATTATAATGCAGCGAAATTACGTTTTTTTTTTGAGTTTCTTTTTTTGATAAACAAAAAAACTTCGCAAATAATTGCGAAGTTTTAAAATATAAATTTAGAATAATTTCTTACCCTAAAGTAACTCTTTTGAATCCACTTACAGAAACATCCCCAAAAGTTGTAACATATTGTGCTACATTTTTCTTATCATCTTTAATAAAAGCTTGATCTAAAAGACATTGCTCCATATCTAAAGTGGTGTTATCTGCAACAAATCTTTCCATTTTACCTGGTAAAATTCTATCCCATATTTTTTCTGGTTTTCCTTCAGCAGCCAATTCAGCTTTTGCAGCTTCTTCAGCTTTTGCTAAAATTTCTTCAGATAATTGAGACATAGAAATAAATTGAGGAACGTTTTTTAACGTTTTACCTAATCTACCTAGTTCTATATTATCTTTTTCGATAACAGCAATTCTTGCTTCAGTTTCTGCAGCTACAAATGTAGGATCGAAATCCTTATAAGATAAAGTGGTAGCGCCCATAGATGCAACTTGCATTGCAACGTCTTTTGCTAGCGTTTCTGAGTTGTCTACAGCAGTAGATAAACCTACAATAGCAGCAATTTTACCAATGTGAGTATATGCACCAACATAAGCAGCTTCTATTTTTTCGAAAGCAGTAATATCTAACTTTTCACCAATTACACCAGTTTGTTCAACTAATTTATCAGCAACAGTCAT
>CAYWOM010000188.1:0-4465 GCA_964459905.1 uncultured Polaribacter sp.
GCAATTGGTTTATGACCACATCTTTGAAAATGTGCTAATAGCATAATAGGTACTAAATTACCAATATGTAAAGAATCTGAAGTAGGATCGAAACCCACATAGGCACTTCGCATGCTTTCTAACAAGTGTTCTTCTGTAGTTGGCATTGTATCATGCAACATTCCTCTCCATTGTAATTCTTCAATAAAATTTTTCATTGTAAATTTTAATTAATTCAATTTTAAATACGGATGTTAAACTGAGCTTGTCGAAGGTTTATTGTCTATTCTTAAAAACTTAATTTAACATTGTTAAACGAGTTTAAATAACCACTTTTTAACGAGACAAAGATAAACTTATCAATCAAAAAACCATAACTTAGCTGTATGATTTTAGTTACTGGCGGAACAGGTTTAGTAGGTGCACATTTGTTGTATCATTTGGTGAAAAATGATGAAAATATTCGTGCAATATACCGTACTAAAGAAAAAATAAAAGCTGTAAAAAAAGTTTTTTCTTACTATTCAGATGATGCTTCTCTAATGGACAAAATAGAATGGTTTTATGCAGATATTACAGATGTTCCAGCCATGATTCCTGCCTTTATTGATGTAAAAAAAGTATACCATTGCGCTGCATTTATTTCTTTTCACCCAAAAGATTACAGACAAATGCGAAAAGTAAATATTCATGGAACCGCAATTATGGTAAACCTTGCTATTGACGCCAATGTAGCTAAATTTTGTTTGGTTGGTTCTATTGCTTCTATTGGAGAGGCTATAAAAGGTAGTTTAATTACTGAAGAAAATGAGTGGAATAAAGAATTAGACAATAGCGGCTATTCCATTACAAAATTTGGAGCAGAAACAGAGGTTTGGCGTGCGAGTCAAGAAGGTGTAAAAGTAATTATTGTAAACCCTGGAGTTATTTTAGGAAGTGGTTTTTGGAACACTGGCTCTGGAAAATTATTTAGTAAAATAGATAAAGGATTTAATTACTATACAGAAGGAATTACTGGCTTTGTAGGTGTGCAAGATGTAGTAAAAGCAATGATTTTATTAATGAATTCTACTGTAAAAAACGAGCGCTTTATTTTAGTTGCTGAAAACAAATCGTTTAAAGAAATTTTCTTTTTAATTGCCGATGCTTTTGGTAAAAAAAGGCCTTCAAAAAAATTACAAACTTGGCAAACTTCTTTAGCTTGGCGATTCTCTTGGTTACTTTCTAAAATTACAGGTAAAGAACCTTTGATAAGTAAATATTCTGCAAGAAGTGCACATAGCGTTTCTAAATATTCATCAGAAAAATTTAAAAAAACAATTAATTTTGAGTTTGAAAAGGTAGAAAATGTTATTAAAAAGGTATCCGAAAATTATTCTAATAAGATGTAGTAGTATCTATTTTTATTTTTTCAATCTTTTTTATAGAGTCTTGCTTTAAAGAATCTAATTTAATTAAGCGTATTCTAGTTTTTTCTATAGAGTCTTTTCTAGTAGAATCTATTGTAGCGCTTAATTTTACAAGCACTTCTTTTCTTTTTTCTAAATTAGTTTTAGCATTGGTAATAATTTCTTTGTAAAGATCTATTTTAGATATATAATAAAAGTTACTTTCCTGGAACCTAACACTGTCTATTTTAAATTTATTATACACAAAAGGCACATAATTAATATTTTTTTGAAGTTTTTTATTTTTCATGAATTTTGCAGAAGAAGCAATCATCATTTCTTGTATTAAAAGACTCATAGTATCTTTAGGAATTAAGTATTTTGGTTTTTCAAAAATGGTATTACTTGTACAAGAAAACAAGAAAATTACAATAAAAGTGTAGCCTAATTTTTTCATTTTATCTGTTAAAAGTAATTCGTTTTCCTTTAATTTCTTCATTAAAAACACCTTGGTTGTACATTAAGTTTCCGTTTACAAAAGTGTGTGTAATTGTAGATGAAAAGCTAGTTCCTTCAAAAGGAGACCAACCACATTTGTATAAAATATTCTCTTTAGTAACGGTCCAAGATTTATTAGGATTTACTAAAACTAAATCAGCAAAATAACCTTCTTTTATAAATCCTCTTTTTTCTATTTGAAATAGTTTAGCAGGATTGTGGCTCATTTTTTCAATGGCTTTTTCAATAGAAATAACCCCTTCTTTTATTTTTTCGAAAATAGCGGGTATCGCATGCTGTACTAATGGTCCGCCACTTGGTGCACTTAAATATTTATTATTTTTTTCTTCTAAAGTATGTGGTGCGTGGTCTGTTGCCAAAACATCAATTCTGTCATCTAAAAGTGCTTTCCATAAACCCAATTTATCTTTTTCTGTCTTTACAGCAGGGTTCCATTTTATGTGTGTTCCTTTTTCATCGTAATCTTTATCAGAAAACCATAAATGATGAATGCAAACTTCTGCAGTAATTTGTTTTTCTTCTAAAGGAATATCGTTTCTAAAAAGAGTTGTTTCTTTTGCCGTTGATAAGTGAAAAACATGCAATCTTGCGCCTGTTTTCTTAGCCAATTCTATAGCTTTAGAAGAAGACAAATAGCAAGCTTCTTCGCTTCTAATAATTGGATGATATTTAATAGGAATATCTTCGCCGTATTTTTCTTTAAATTCTTCTGTATTTTTTCTGATGGTAGCTTCGTCTTCGCAATGCACAGAAATTATCATTTTTGTTGATGAGAAAATCTTTTCTAAAACGGCTTCATTATCTACCAACATATTACCAGTAGACGAACCTAAAAACAATTTAATTCCGGCTACTTTTTTAGGATCAGTTTTTAGTAATTCTTCTAAATTATCATTGGTGCCACCAAACATAAATGAATAATTTGCATACGAATCTTTGGCTGCAATTGTAAATTTATCTTCTAATAGTTCTTGCGTTGTTGCTTGTGGTACTGTATTTGGCATTTCTATAAATGTAGTAATTCCGCCAGCAATTGCCGCTTTACTTTCTGTAGCAATATTTGCTTTATGTGTTAAACCAGGTTCCCTAAAGTGTACCTGATCGTCTATAAAACCAGGAATTAAATAACTACCTTTTGCATCAATAATTTTATAATTGTCATCAATTTTTATTTCAGTTGAAATTTCTTTTATAAGTTCGTTTTCAATTAAAACATCACCTTTAAAAGTGTTGTTTTCATTAACGATTATGGCGTTTTTTATTAAAATTGATTTTGTCATTTTTCTTCTTAAATATTGATTCTCATATTTACTAAACTTTTTATAAACCCAAAACGTTCATACGATTTTATCGCTGATGGATTATTGCTATAAACATCTAGTCTTAATTCGTTTAATTTTTTAACTTTTGCCCAATTTTTTAAAGTTTCTAAAACAAGGTTACTAATTCTTTTTCCTCTAAAAGCGGGTTTCACAAAAATAAAACCAATATATCCATGCATTGGATTTTTATGATAATGTTTACCATTTTCTAGTCTTACGTAGCCAGAAGCTACTAATTCTTTATTGCAAATAGCAACAACTAAATGTATATGCTGGGCATTAATCAGTTCTGGTATATTATAATAATGCAATTTCCCATTACCTAAAAACGGATCTAAAGGTCTTTCTGCTGCTATAACTCCTTGCTCAAAATCTAACAAGGTTTCTAAATCATTAATAGTTGCAGTTCTAATAGTAATAGAATTTCCCATAAATTATTTTGGCAATCCTTTTAGTTTCATTTTTATAACTCCAAATAGTGCTTCATAAATTATATTTCCATTCATTTTAGAGACGCCTAAGTTTCTGTCTGTAAAAACAACAGATATTTCTTTAATATTAAATTTATGTTTCCATGCTTTAAATTTCATCTCAATTTGAAAAGCATACCCAATAAATTTAATTTCATTAAAATTAATAGTTGCTAACACTTTACTTTTCCAACAAACAAAACCAGCTGTGGTATCATAAATAGGAATTCTAGTAATTAAACGCACATATTTAGATGCAAAATAAGAAAGTAATAATCGCTTAATATCCCAATTTACAACGTTTACTTTATTGTGTACATATCTAGAACCTACAGAAACATCTGCGCCTTTAATTTTACACTCATTATACAAACGAATTAAATCTTTAGGGTTGTGAGAAAAATCGGCATCCATTTCAATAATGTAATCGTAATTTTTTTCTAATGCCCATTTAAAACCATGAATATAGGCAGTTCCTAAACCCTGTTTACCAAATCTTTTTGCTAAAAAAAGTTTGTTTGGGAACTTTAAAATTAGTTTTTCAACAATTGTAGAGGTTCCGTCTGGAGAATTATCATCAACAACTAAAATATGAAACTCTTTTTCTTGACCAAATACTGTTTTAATAATGGCTTCTATGTTTTCTTTTTCGTTGTATGTAGGTATTATTACTAAAACATCTGACATAAATAAAATTTCATGTAGTAAGAAAACAAATATACATTATTTAATTACTAATTTTGTATTAATATTAGCAAACATAAAAGTGAAAGCACTCGAAAAAATA
>CAYWOM010000189.1:0-4447 GCA_964459905.1 uncultured Polaribacter sp.
AGTCGATTCTTCAGCGACTTTAAATACTTCAACCTCTAAAGCATTCGTATCATTTACATCCGTTTCATTTGCGCAAGAAAATAAACCAATTGTAATAATTAAAGATGCAAACATCCATTTTTTTGATTTTAAATAATTCATATGTTATAGCTTTAAGTTAATATTATTATTTAGGTCGTTTTTTTTTTTGTTAATTACATTACTTTTCATGTATTATTCAAAAATGACACTATTTTATCAATTAAAAAACTGATTTTCAGATAACTATATGCTTAAAAATGTTTTTTTTATTTGATAATAAACATTTTTTACATTCAAAAGATACATATTATAAAAAATGAGTTACCATTTATTTAAAAAAGCTTGCTTAGCTATAAACAATAACTAATTAATTATCTTTGTAAAACTTAAATCTAAACAAAAATTAAACATGAGTAACTTAATAGCACCTTCAATTTTAGCAGCAGATTTTGGCAATTTGCAAAGAGACGTAGAAATGGTAAATAATAGTGAAGCAGATTGGTTTCACATAGATATTATGGATGGTGTTTTTGTACCAAACATTTCTTACGGAATGCCTGTTTTAAAAGCGATTGCTAAACACGCTACCAAAACAATAGATGTGCATTTAATGATTGTAAACCCAGACCAATACATACAAACATTTGCAGATTTGGGCGCCAATGTTCTAACAGTACATTACGAAGCTTGTACGCACTTGCATAGAACAATACAAGCCATAAAAGCAGCGGGGATGAAAGCAGGCGTTGCATTAAACCCACACACACCAATTTCAGTTTTAGAAGATATAATTGCAGATTTAGATTTGGTTTGTTTAATGAGTGTAAATCCTGGTTTTGGTGGGCAATCTTTTATAGAAAATACCTATAAAAAAACAGCTCAGTTAAGGCATTTAATAGAATTTACAACATCTAATTGTCTAATAGAAATTGATGGTGGCGTAACAGATTTAAATGCTAATAAACTAATTGAAGCTGGCGCCAATGTTTTGGTTGCAGGAAGCTATGTTTTCGGAGCAGAAAACCCAACAAAAACAATTGCAGGTTTAAAAGATATAATTGGATAAATTGTACACCGTTGTAGACATAGAAACAACAGGTAATGGACCAAAAGGTCAGAAAATAACAGAAATATCTATTTTTGTTTTTGATGGTAAAAAAGTGGTCAATGAATATACAACGCTTGTAAATCCAGAGCAAAATATACCGGCATTTATTACAAATCTTACAGGCATTACAAATGCCATGGTAAGAAATGAACCCAAGTTCTATGAAATTGCAAAAAAGGTAGAAGAAATTACCAAAGACACTATTTTTGTAGCGCATAATGTTAATTTCGATTTTAATATTATTCAGGCAGAGTTTAAAAGTTTAGGATTCGATTTTAAACGAAAAAAACTCTGCACAGTTCGTTTATCGAGGAAAATTATTCCAGGTTTAAAATCATATAGTTTAGGTAATATTTGTACTGATGAGAATATTCCTATCAACGGAAGACACAGGGCAAAAGGCGATGCCGAAGCTACCACAGAATTATTTAGAAGATTACTAGAAAGAGATACGAATTTTACAATCAATTCATTTCTAAATCCGCGTTCTAGACAAGCCACTTTACCTCCGCTTTTAGATAAAGAAGTGGTAGACAATTTACCAGAAAAACATGGTGTTTATTATTTTAAAAATTTAGACAAAGCAGTAATATATGTTGGTAAAGCAAATAACATAAAGCAACGTGTTATTAGTCATTTTTATGATAAAAAGCAGAAAGAACAAAAGATGTGTTTAGAAACTGCTCACATTTCATTTACAGAAACTGGCAGCGAATTATTAGCTCTTTTGCATGAATCATCAGAAATAAAACATATTTATCCTAAATATAACAGAGCACAAAGAAGAGCTGGCGAAGCCGTTGGTTTATTTTCTTACGAAGACCAAAAAGGAATTATTCATTTGGCATATAATCGTTTAAAACTAGCCCCAAATGCTATGACTAAATATTACTCTGTTGCAGAAGCTAGAAATCATTTAGAATATTTATGCAAAGAATTTAATTTGTGCCCGAAATATTGCCATTTACAAACCAATGTTTCTAGTTGTTTTCATTATCAATTAAAAGAGTGTAAAGGTATTTGCTGTAATAGAGAACCTGTAAAAGACTATAATAGTCGCGTACAAAAAGCCATAAAATCTATAGGAATTGGCGCAGATAATTTAGTAATTAAAGAAAAAGGAAGAACCGAAAATGAAATTGGATTTGCCCTAATTTTAAATGGAATTTACAGAGGATTTGGCTATTTAAAGTTAACGCAAGATATAAAGTTAAAAAAACCAGAAGAGTATCAATTTTTTGTTGAACCTAAAAAAGACAACAAAGATGTACAAAGAATAGTAGGTTCTTATTTAAAGAAGATAGAAAATTTAAAAGCATTAGAAAATGGAAAAATCAGCATATAAAATACATATTATTGGTGCAGGAATTAGTGGTTTAATTGCTGCTCAAGTTTTAGAAAAAAATGGCTATCATCCTATAATTATAGAAGCTTCTAATACAGTTGGTGGTAGAGTAAAAACAGATATTGTAGCCGGTTATAATTTAGATCACGGATTTCAAGTGTTGTTAACTTCATATCCTGCAGCACAAAAATACCTAGATTTTAACGCGCTTCAAATTCAGAAATTTCTACCTGGTGCTACTATTTTTAAAAACGGTAAAACACAAACCATTGGAGATCCTTTACGCAGCATTTCTTTACTATTACCTACCTTATTTTCTTCGGTTGGTACATTTTCCGATAAAATAAAAATTTTAAAACTAAATACCTTTTTAAAGAAAAAATCTATAGAAGCTATTTTTAAAACCGATGAAAAATCAACCTTAAAATATTTACAAGATTTTGGTTTTTCTAATGGAATTATACAAGATTTTTTTAAACCTTTTTTTAGTGGTATCTTTTTAGAATCAGACTTAGAAACTTCTAGCAGAATGTTTGAGTTTATATATAAAATGTTTGGTAATGGCCTGGCAGTTATACCAAAAGAAGGAATTAAAGCACTACCTAATCAATTAAAAAACAAATTAACAACAACTCGTTTTAAATTTAATTCTGCGGTTAAAGAAGTAAAAAATACTGCCATTTTTTTAGAAGATGGTACAGAAATTAAAAGTCATTTTACCATTATTGCCACAGCCGCAAGTAATTTAGTTGCTAATTTAAAAAACCAAGAAACTACCTGGAAAAGTTGCGATACATTGTATTTTGAAACCCCAGAAAGAGTAATTAAAAAACCTCTTATTGGCTTAATTTCTAATGAAAATTCTTTAATTAATAATATCTTTTATCATAATTCTGTAGCCACATCAAACAAAGGAAAACAAGAATTACTTTCTGTTACTGTTGTTAAAAAACACAATTTTAGTGAAGAAAAACTCATTAAAAAAGTTACCGAAGAATTACACTCTTTTTGTGCTATTGCTAATGTAAAATTTATAAAACGTTACCAAATTAAAAAAGCATTACCAAAATTAGAAAACCTTCAATATGAAATTTCTAGCACAGAAACCAAACTAACTTCATCAATATTTTTAGCTGGAGATCAACAGTTAAATGGCTCATTAAATGCAGCAATAATTTCTGGCGAAAGAGCAGCAATGGGTGTCATCGGCACTTTACAAGATGGCTTAATTATAGATGAATTAACCTCTGAATATTCATAATAAAGAAAATTTACAAGACCTCTTTTACACCTAATGCTATCATAAAAAACATTAAAATTGTGCCACCAAATAATCTATAAGATCTCTTGTAGTTATTACGCCCACCAATTCTTTATCTTCTACTACTGCTAAAGCATGAAATTCTTTTTTAGCAAATAATTCTGCAACCTCTTTAATAGTTGCATAAGGTGGTGCAATAATTAAATTTTTAGCCATTACTTGTGCTATTGTAAAACTATTATAGGCAAATGAGTCTTCTGCATCTACAATATCTGAGTAACTTATTCTTAAAATATCTGAGTAACTTAACATCCCTATAATTTCTTTATTTTTAACAACCGGAATGTGTTTTGTTTTCTTCTCTAAAAATAATTTCTCTGCAGTTACTAAATCGTCTTTTACATTTAAAGTTATTAGATCTGTTGTCATTATTTTTGATATTGGTGTTCTTTTTCTCATAACATTTATTTTAGCTAGCAAATTCTTAAAAAATTAGATTTAAAAAGATGACTTTTATCATTTAAAGAAAATTAGATATAAAGTATTTTGCAGAAAACATAAAACCCCATAACTGTCTAGTTATGGGGTTTTATTGATAAAAAATTATTGCCTTTTTACATAAATAAAAATTAATCTTTTACAGATTTAAATCTATAATATAAGTATGTGTAAGCATCTCTAGGTATAATTGTAATCCACTTTTTGTGTTTTA
>CAYWOM010000190.1:0-4418 GCA_964459905.1 uncultured Polaribacter sp.
AAAAAAGAAAATAGTAACTGCCCATTTACCAGCAACTGGATCTAAAGTGTTTGCCATATCTAATACCTGAGTAACTTCTTTTCCTTGATAATATAAAGCCCCAGCCGCTACTGCCATTATAACCCCACTAATTATAAAAATTAAAATTGCAGCTGTAATTGAATCTTTCTTCTGCTGATCTAAATTTTTGATTGTCCAACCTTTTCCTTTTACAAATAGTGGTCTTGATAAAAATGTTGCTGAAGCCATCGTAGTTCCAACAAAAGCAGCAACCAGCATTTTACCTCCAGGAATAGCTGGAATAGTTGGTATTAACCCTTTAAGTACATCTAAAGGCAATGGTTGTACAAAGCACAATGATAATACAAATGAAAACCCCATTAAGGTTACAAATATGACTAGTATTTTTTCGAAAAAAGTATATTTACCTACTAACATTAATAAGTAAAAAGTGACAATTATTATGATAGCAGTTAGTAAGACGGTTTCATATTTATATGCTGCTAATCCTTCAAAATTTACTGCTAATATTTCAAAAATAATATTTGATGAAATTCCTAAAATTCCCATTAATGAATTCCATTGCCCAAACGTGATACCAACAATAATTAAAATTGCTAAAACTTTACCGTATTTTAAATGTTTTTTAAATCCGTAAAGCGCAGTTTCGCCAGTAAGCAAAGCGTAATTTCCGTAGGCAAACATTAAAATTCCTGAAAAAATACAACTTAATAATAGCACCCAAAGTAGCTGCATATTAAATTTACTTCCTGCAACAATCATAGACGTTACACTACCTGTACCAATGGTATAACCAATTGCAAAAATACCAGGACCAAAGCCCAAAATAATTGCTATTATTTTTTTTAATAATGACTTTTTATTTTCGGTTGTTGGCATGGTTTGTTGGTTTTAATTAGTTAGTTTTTCCAATTGGTATGATAGTGTTTTCCTGATGTATCATCTGTTCTTTGATACGTATGTGCTCCAAAATAATCGCGTTGCGCTTGAATTAAATTTGCTGAAGAATTTACGGTTGTAATAGCGTTAAAAAATTGAACAGATTCACTTAGACAAGGTGTGGAAATATCGTTCAGCATAGATTGCAACAATACCTTTTTAGTAGATGGATGATATTGCTTCATCAAATTAATTAATTGTTGATTAGTTAATATGTTATTTGTGTTCTTTAGTATAGCTACTAAATTTTGCATTAAATCAGATTTAATAATGCAACCACTTGTCCATATTCTAGCAATTTCACTTAAATTTAAGTTCCAAGAGAATTTATTTGATGCTTCTGCAATTAATTTAAAACCTTGATAATGGTTTACAATTCTAGCAAATTGATATGCTTCTAAGACTTCTTGTGAAGAAATATTTAATGATGATGTAGTTTCACTTTTAAAAGTCTTATTTAATTGAATCCGTTCTTCTTTATAAAACGATGTATATCTAGAAAACAATGCCGAAGCTATTAAAGTACTTGGCACACCAAGTTCTGCAGATGCAATGGTAGTCCAGTTTCCTGTACCTTTATTACCTGCTTTATCTACTATTTTTTTTACAAGCCAATCACCTTTTTCCTTTTTTCTTAAAATATCTACGGTTATTTCTAACAAGTAACTGTTTGCTGTACTTTTCCAGGTTTCTAAAATATTGGCTACTTCATCAAGGTTTTTACCTGATGCTTCTAAAATAGTACAAACCTCAGCAAGTAATTGCATTTCTACATACTCTATACCATTGTGTACCATTTTTATAAAATGGCCACTTCCTTCTGAACCAACATACGTGCAACAAGGTAAATTGTTTCGATCTTTTGCTGCAATTTTTTCTAAGAAAGGCTTTACATTTTTATAGGCTTCTAAATCGCCACTTGGCATAATTGACGGACCATTTAAAGCACCTTCTTCACCGCCCGAAACGCCAGTTCCTATAAAATGAATTCCTTTCGTCTTTAAATAATCGAAACGTTCTTTTGTTTTTAAATAGTTTGAGTTTCCACCATCAATTAAAATATCGTTTTTAGACAAATGCGGCACTAAATCTTCAATAACATAATCTATTGTTTTGCCCGCATTCACCATTAACATTATTTTTCTGGGTGATTGTAAAGAATTTACAAAAGCAGCAATATCATCAAATGCAGTAGCTTCAGATAATTCTTCTTTAAATTCATTCTTGAAATTTACAGCAACATTTTCTTCGACCCCATCTACATGTCTATTGAAAATAGAAATCTTAAAACCTTTATTTGCTAAATTTCTACTTAAGCTTTTACCCATAACGCCCAGCCCAAAGAGTCCAAACTCTGATTTTGATGTTAGCACTTCTTTTATCATTTCTACAATACTTATGGGTGTTAGACTTATATTAATTTTAATAGCATCTTTTGGTTCTTCAAGAATATCAAATTGTGATTGCAACAAAGTAGAGCTCATAAAATGATCTTTACGTTTATTAATTCTATCTGTAATTTGTTGAAACGATCCTTCTAGAAAAATCCAATCTGAATTATCTTGAACTCCTTGCTCTAAAATAGAACGATAACGTTCTTTTAAAGCCGAGCAAACAATAATACAACTGTTTATTTTTAATTCTTTTTTTGCTAGTGCATTTAAGGTTCTTAACCAACCCAAACGATCTTGATCATTTAAGAATTTACCACTAGACATTTTAGTGATGTTTTCTTTAGGATGAAAATCGTCTCCATCAAAAAAAGGAATATCTAATGCATGAGAAAGTAATTTTCCAATGGTGCTTTTTCCACTTCCAGAAACGCCCATTATAAAGATCACTTTTTTCAATAGTGTTTAATTTTAATTATTAGGCATTGTGCTTTCTCCTACAGAAGCTTCTTTAAACCAAACCTCAGCATAACTTCCGTTTGTGTATTGCTTAGCAATATCTCCATTATAGGTTTCAGACTTTGTTGATTTTTTGTTAGCCTGATTATATGCACCTTGCTTAAAGTAATTTATTTCGCCAGCATAGGCAATTTCTCTTTCTACACCGCCGCCTTTCTCTCTATTTGCATATACTTTTTTCACCTGTTCAGGAATGTCTTCTTTTGTAGCAAATTCCGACTTGATTAAACTCTTTGTAAATTGAACTGTTTTATGGTTTTTACTAGTAAATGTTAAATACATAATACCTTTATATACATTTACCTCATAGCTAAACTCTTCTCCTAATTCAATTCCATTTTCTGGTTCTACTGGATAATCGGTAGGACTTGAACCAACTATTGAAAAATCGTGTCCCCAAACTGCAGTTGAATAATCAAACCTTCCTATATTTTCTCCTTTTGTGTTTATTTCATAGTTCCAAAAAACAGAGCCTTTTTTGTGGCCAGGAAACTTTTTATAATAAATCTTTAAAGGTTCGTTTTCATGCCCTTCATGACTATGAATTTGCCCAACAACAACAGAGTAGGAAGAGGCTGCATTTGCATGACCCGTTGTAGAAACGTTCATTACTTTTAATGTCCCTGTTAGTTTTCCGCCAGTTTCTGGGATCCAGTGTGCTTTTTCACCAAGTTCTGTTCTTGTATTGCTTGATGTTCTTGAAGTTATACCAGAATTTGGTGTTTTGTAAACTACCCAATCTGTTTTTCCATCATTTTCTGCATAAAAGAAATTGTCTTTTTTAAAACCGACTAAATTTTCAGACTTTGTGCCATCTCCTAAAAGAATTTTCCATTTATCCATAAAAGGAAGCACATCACTGGGATATTTTGTTTGTTTTTTTACTACTGTCTTTATAGCTGAGTCTGAATTTGTTTTAGTATTATTTTTACATCCAACTAGTAGTAAAAACATAAAAATTGTAAATAGCGCTTTCTTCATTTTATTAATTTGTGTTAGCGTTTATATTAATACATCAAAGTCATCACTAAATTTTCTTCGGTTTTAATTTTACCAGAATTACTTAAAACGTTTTCAGATTCAACATTGTTTTTTGCTCCCCAAAGAATAGAAACGAATTTTACTTTATTGCTTTTAAATGTATTTTTAGTAATGTTTACATTTACAATACCATTGTGATTAAACAACCTTTTGTTTTTCTCTTTTGCACCACAATTTGTAAACGTACTGTTAGATATTAACAGGTTCCCTCCAATGGTAGACTCATCATAACCACCTCTATAATAATCAACAACATTTTGATTAACGTTACTAAATTTACAATTATCTATCGTTAAATATTCTGTATTATAATCACCTCTGTCATTTGTTTCTTCAGAAAGTTCTATTCCGTTTTCACAATTAGAAATTGACGTATTTGTAAAAGTTACACGTTCTGAAAATGATTGTTTATATACTCTTAAAGCATAATTAAAATTACTAATTTCTGAATTTGAAACTGTTAATCCAAAATGATTAGACATATTCTCTTTTAAACTAGCAAAAGCA
>CAYWOM010000191.1:0-4334 GCA_964459905.1 uncultured Polaribacter sp.
GGTTCTATTTGAGCGTGAGCACCAATGGGACTTGTAAACTCCATAGAGACTACAGCTGCATCATCGGTAGTTAAAGCGCTTCCTTCTTTTTGGGTAATCATTTCATTGCCCTTACCCACTTGAAGCATCTCACGAATATCTCCTTCGGTCCATTTCTTAGGAATATCCCATTCAACTTTTAATTTTTCTTTTGCTGCTATTGCTTGTGGATATGATTTTGCGACCACACCTACCCAATCTTCCATTTGTACAATTTTAACAACACCAGGCATATTATTTACTTGAGAGGTATCTGCACTTTTAAAGGTTGCGCCTACAGAGCTTGGTCTTACTATTGCTGCGTGCAGCATATCTGGCATTTCGGCATCTAAACCAAAAATGGGTTCGCCAAATACTTTTGCGTTTAAATCAATACGCTTAATTGGTTTTCCAATGAATTTATAATCGGACATTGGTTTTAATGTAGGAGTATCTGGTATATCCCATTTGGTAACACCATCGGCCGCTTCCGCATAAGTCATTGTTTTTCCGCCTCCAGAAATCACACCTTCTTTTGTTGATAATGTTGAAACAGCAATGCCTAGTTTTTTAGCAGCTTCATTCTTTAACATTTCACGCATTGTTGCCGACAATTCTCTTAAAGGTTGCCATAAACCACCTACAGATAAGCTTCCTCCAGTACTCATCATATCTACAACTCCCGTTTTAGTAGCTGCGCCTATTACTTCAATTTGGTTTAAGCCCAAGTTCATTTCATCAGCAATCATTTGTGCAAAACTGGTAAATGACCCTTGCCCCATTTCTACTTTAGGCGAATGAAAAATTACTGTATTATTTTTGGTGAGTTCAAACCATAAATTAGGCTCTGTACCACTTCCCAGGTATGCTGGCGCCATTGTTTCTGACATTTCTAACACAGAACGACGTAATGGGTTTCTAAAAGCATAAGTACCTAACGCTAAGACTCCTATAGTTCCTAAACCACCTCTTACTAAAAACTTACGACGAGAGATTCCTTTTGATGTTTTTTCTTTTTTACTCATAGCTCTCGATTTTATAGGTTAGAAGAATTATTTTTTATCTCCACAGCACGATGGATTGCTTTACGCATTCTATAATAAGTAGCACAACGACATACATTTATAATGTTATTGTCTATATCTTCATCTGTTGGATTTGGATTTTTTTCAAGCAAGGCAGCAGTTGCCATCATAAAACCTGGTTGGCAATATCCACATTGTGGCACGACTTCTTCTATCCAAGCTTGTTGCACTGGATGCGGGTTTTCTTCTGTACCTAATCCTTCAATGGTGGTTATTTCTTTACCCTCAGCAAATTTTACCGCATAAGAACAGGAACGCACCTCTTCTGCATCAACCATAATTGTACAAGCACCACACGCTGCTTTTCCGCAACCAAATTTTGTTCCTTTTAAATCAAGTATATCTCGAATAACCCAAAGTAAAGGGCTATTCACGTCCTCAATGTTAACAGTCTGAGGTGTTCCGTTTATAGTGAATGATATTTTCATAGTATCCGTTGCTTTTCGTTTAGTAATTAATCTTCAGGAATAATAGCGCCGTGCTCAATCCACTCTTTAACAGCTTTTTGGTATTCTTCTAAAGGTATGGGTGGTTTTTCTCGTGGTGTTCCGTCTGCTCTTACTCCCGGGTTCCAAGCCCAAAGCACTAAATCATGCTCAGTTAAGTGATGCATTATTTCCTCTGGCGTTCTACCACCATTGATTTTTGGGTTCATCATAGATTTGGCTATTTCTTTACGTGTTAAGCCTTCCCAAAACATTGCTGCTGGTGCCAAGCTCCATTCTGGTGCGCCTGGAACTCCTGAATAATCATTATTCTCGGTTTGATGACAGGTGGTACATTTAGTTGCTTCAAAACCTAAATTATCTTCTCCACGAGACATTCCAAAATAATGCGGATGACCATCATCTCCTTGTTTAGGGATATTATTATTTGGGTGACAATTAATACAGCGAGGACTTGTAAGTACGTCCATTATCTTGTTGTAATTCTCGTGAGCTTCTTTTTTTTCTAGTGTTTCAGCAGAAACAGAAATATAACTTGTGTCATTATTGCTGTAATTGGAGGCAAACAAGACACTAACGATCAAAAGTAGTGAAAGTACAAAGAGATATGTAGATTTTTTCATATTAAAATATATGTTAGTTAAAAATATTAAAGACATTTGGGTCAGTCTCTGCTAATGTTTGCAAAGTTTCTAATGTTTTTTCTTCTATTGTATTAGCATCAATATCTTGCACTTCGTCTATATGAGTTATTAAACATAGCATCAAGATACTTAATTTTTTACTAGTAGGAATTTTTATAATTTTATCCGTTATATTTTGAGTGCGCCTAGGTAATTTAATTTTATGGATTACTTTTTTAATAAAATCATTATTAAGACCAAAAGCATACGTTTTTGCTAGCCTTTCTTCCTTAGTCCAAGTTTTATACAAACTCGCTTCGGTATATTTTCGTAAAATTGCGAAGTTCTCTTTTGGTACCTCAAATACTTTTTCGTCTATTTTAATGTGAAGTTTACCTATTTGTGTATAAAGCAACAAACCGTCTGGATGATATATTTCTGTAACTTTTTCAGATGCTGAATCCCCAGATACCGATTCGCAAGCCGCTACTATTTGTAAACCTCCTGATTGAATATATTTTACACGATGCTCGTTCATAAGCAAATGTAAGGACTAGAAGTTAGATCTACTCGTCTAAAAGCGCCAATAGAACTTACGTTAGTAGAAAATAATATTCTAACACCTAGTTTTATATAAGACGAACCTTCTAAATAAACAACAGAAGATAATACATTTTTTATTCCTTTTTCTTGATTAAGAAGTGCTTGCTGTATGATTTTTTTAAGTTCGTGCATCATTTGTAAAACAAAATTTAGCTCTAAGATAAAACTTTTAAAATTATTGCTTAGAACTCATTTTACAGGTTTCACAGACTAAAATATCTTTTTTTAAAGTAATTTTATCTAATTTAATAGCAACATCATTAATAAAGTTTTCGTACGTTTTATCATTAGGGGTGCCGGTTTTTATCTTTTTGTAAAATTCACCTTCCCATTCTTGCTTTCCCCAGCAATTTGGGCAAATTCCTTCGGGCGCTTTTTTTGTTGTATTGCCAGTTGATTTTGAGGTAAAATAATTTTTAATACTGTTAACAATATTCATCTTTTAGTGTTTTTTTAAATATTTTTAAGTAGTCGTGTAAAGGTGGTTTACTTTACTATTATCTACATGTTGAGAAAAATGGTTTATTAAAAACTGTAATTTGGGGTGTATGTAACTTTTACAAAAAGGCTTATTAGGATTCGATTGATAATAATTTTGAAATGCTTCTTCGGATGGTTTAAAGTTTTTAAATTCAAGTATTTTAGTAATTATTTTAGCATCAAAAGCAACTTGTATTTTTTTAAGTATCTTAAAACTCTCTTCTTTTTGATGGTTGGTAAAATAATAAACAGCAGATCTATATTTAGTTCTCATAGAATGATTACTTGTGCTTTTATGCGTTAATAAATGAATTTCTATAAGCGTTTTTAAATCTATTTTATTGGCCTCAAATTCAATAATTACAGCTTCAGAAAAAGCAGTATTTTTGTTGGTTGAAGCAACCCAACCTTGTGTAACTTTTTTAACGGCTGTTAAAGATTCAAAAACAGCTTCTGTGCACCAATGACAACCACCACCAAAGGCTATTTTTGTTAATTCCATTGTAATTCTTTTCTTTCATTCCAATACAATTCTGGTAAAACTTTAAAAGAATTAAGCTGCTCTATTTCATTAGAAACCAACGTAAAAGTATTCAATTTTAAATTTTCTTGAAGCTGTATAGAATTACTTGCACCACTTAAAATAATGCTTTTTGGTAAAGTTTGAGCGCAATATTGCAAAGAAATTGCATCTACACCCACCTTGTATTTTTTTGAGAAACTTTCTAAAACACCGTACATTTTATTATAATGAGTATACGATTTATTTCTAAAAACACGTCCGTTTGCTAATGCTTCTTTTATTACTATCAGTTTTTTCTGCAAGATTAAATCAGCATAAATAGCCTGTAAACTTTGGTCTAAAAAATTGTAGGTTACCTGAAAAATATCAAATAATTGTGTTCCATCAACAACAATATTTAAAGCTTTTTTTAACACTTCAACTTGGTTTGTACCTGTTGTAGTTAGTCCTATTTTTAGCCTGTGTTCTTTTTTTAAAAATGCCAATTGTTCTAAAATTTGTTTGTTTTCTAAAACACCAGTTTCTAAAGTTGCAGAATGAATTTGATATACTTTTA
>CAYWOM010000192.1:0-4329 GCA_964459905.1 uncultured Polaribacter sp.
AAGTTTTTAATGATGAAGAAGGAATTATTCTTTATGCACCGTTTGAACAATTTGGGCCTCCTTCTTTTATAGCCATTACAATGTCTTTACCAATTCTGGTAAACGTTTTTGCCATTGCAGACCAACGCTTCATTTTACGTCCTTTTCTTAATTCGAATGCTCTACCCATTTCTATTGATTGTTTTTGTAAGAATTATTCTATCTGCACAAATGTAAAAATTTGAACTCTGTTTTACAATTATTTTAATTGATGAGTTGTAGAATTTTATTTTCCTACTTTATTAGTTGATACAATTGTTTTGCAATCTCTATTTCTTCATTGGTAGGAATTACCAATATTTTTACTTTAGCGCTGTTTTTTTGAATTTCTCTAATCTCATTAGATCGAATTTCATTTTTATTTTCATCCAAATTAATTCCTAAAAAATCTAAATTGTCACATGAAATTTTTCTCATAATTGCCGAGTTTTCTCCTATTCCGGCAGTAAAAACAATGGCATCTAATCCATTTAAAATAGCAGTATAACTACCAATATATTTTTTTATTCTATAAGCAGCTAATGCAAGTGCATTTTTACATTTTTCATCTCCATTTGCTGCTTTTTCTGTTATTTCTCTTAAATCAGAAAAACCAGTTAAACCTAACATGCCAGATTCTTTTTGTAATAGATTATTAACATCATCTACAGATAATTTTAATTTTTTCATCAAAAAGAAAATAACAGATTGGTCGATGTCTCCAGAACGTGTTCCCATAATTAAGCCATTCATAGGGCCAAAACCTAAAGAGTTTTCGATGCTTTGTCCGTTTTTAATTGCAGAGATACTGCAACCATTTCCTAAATGAATGCTAATAATTTTTGAAGATTTTTTACCTAAATAAGCAATAGCTTTTTCAGAAACATACTTATGGCTTGTGCCGTGAAACCCGTATGCTCTAATTTTATGGGTGTCTAAATAAGTATTCTTAATTGCATATTGATACGCTTCTTTTGGCATTGTTTGATGAAAAGCGGTATCGAAAATTGCTATTTGTTGTGCTGTCGTAAAAATGGTTTCTGCAATTTCTATACCTGTTAAATTGGCAGGATTATGCAGCGGTGCTAAATCAAACAATTGGCGAATATTACTTTTTACTTCATCTGTAATTACTACTGTTTTACTAAATTTACTGCCACCATGCACCACTCTATGACCAACTGCTTTTATTTCATCAACAGTTTTTATAACCCCAATTTTTGGATCTAACAAAGTGCTTGCTATTTTTTGTAATCCTATTTTATGATTTAAAATTGATAGAATTTCTGATTGTTTTTCTCCATTTTTTTCATGCGTAAATATGGCATCTTCCATACCAATTCTTTCTACTAAACCAACACATTTTACTTGTTGCGAAGGCATATTTATTACTTGGTATTTTAAAGAAGAAGAACCGGCATTTATCACTAAAATATTCATATTATTCTTGGTGTGCTTGAATGGTGGTTAAAAGAACTGTGTTAAAAATATCGTCTACGGTACAGCCTCTACTTAAATCGTTTACAGGTTTGTTTAAACCTTGTAACATTGGGCCAATTGCTAAGGCGCCAGTTTCTCTTTGTATGGCTTTATAGGTGTTGTTTCCTGTATTTAAATCCGGAAAAATTAGCACAGAGGCTTGTCCAGCAACTTTAGAATTTGGCATTTTTGTTTTAGCAACATCCATGTCTACAGCAGCATCATATTGTATGGGACCTTCAATTTTTAAATCGGGTTTTTTAGCTTTAGCAATTTCGGTTGCTTTTCTAACTTTTTCTACCTCTTCGCCTTTACCAGAACTTCCAGAAGAATAAGACAGCATGGCAACTTTGGCTTCGATGCCAAATGCTTCTGCAGATTGTGCCGAAGAAATAGCAATTTCAGATAACTGTTCTGCATTAGGGTTTGGGTTTACAGCACAATCTCCCATAACAGAAACGCGGTCTGACAAACACATAAAAAATACAGATGAAACTACAGAAACGCCAGGTTTTGTTTTTATTAATTGTAAGGCAGGTTTTATGGTGTGCATTGTTGTGTGTACTGCGCCCGAAACCATACCGTCTGCTAAGCCATTTAAAATCATTAAAGTACCAAAGTAAGAAACGTCTCTCGCCAAATCGTTTGCGGTAGTTTCCGTCATTCCTTTATGTTTTCTGGCGTTAAAAAGTGTGGTAGCAAAAGCATCATTATAAATAGAGTTTTCTGGGTTTATAATGTTAATTTTACTCATATCTATTTGTAAACCAATCCGGTCGCATTTTTGTTGCATACTTTCTTTATCGCCCAAAAGCGTTAAATCTACAATGTTTAATAACTGTAAACGTGCCGCAGCTTGTAAAATTCTTTACATTTCCTTCTGGTAAAACAATATGTTTTCTGTGCAGTTTTGCTTTTTGAAGTAAATTGTATTGAAACATACTTGGCGTTAACTTTACAGAATTATAAGAAGTTAATCTATTGGTTAAGCCTTCTACGTTTACATACGTATCAAAAGTATCTAGCGATAATACTATTTTTTTTGTGTGTGATGCATAAATTTTAGGTCTTACTGCACCAATTTTATTAGAGATTCCAAAGGTTCCGCCATCAACAGAAATAATAGGTACCGTTGCTTGTACACCTTCTATTAGTTTTAATATTGATGTTTCTGGAATAAGGCTTCCTGTTAATATAATGCCTGCAATTTTAGGGTAATTACTAGAGGCATTTGCCTGTAATGCACCTAAAATAATATCTGCTCTATCGCCAGGAGTAATTACTAAAGCGTTCTCTTTAATTCTTGTTAAATAATTACGCAATTGCATGGCACCAGTGCTGTAACTACCAATTGCATTTTCTAAAAATTGTTCTCCAAAAATTATTTTTCCATCTAAACTATCTACAATTTCTTTAACAGTTGGGTAGGCTAAAAAGTCAACTTTTGGAATGACATCTATTTGTACTTCTTTCGGAATTATTTTGCTGAGTTCTTTGGTGATAAAATCGATTTCATCTACTTCTGTTTTGTTGGCAATTAGACCAATAACAGCTACTTCTTTATCAATAAAAGATTTGTAAGATAATTGCATGGTATTGATAAAATCTTTCTTTTTTTTATCATTTCCTGCACCAACAATTAATGCCGGAATTCCTAAGTTTTTAGCAATCATTAAGTTTACATCTAACTCTGTAAAACCACCTTCACCAGAAAAATCGGTACCTTCCACCAACACGTAATCGTATATTGCTTCTAATTTTTTATATTTTTTAATTACAGTGTGTATTACTTCATCTTCTTTTCCTTCGCTTAAAAGTGCTACAACTTCACTTTGTTCATACGCGTAGCAATCTTTGTAGTCTATGTCTAAGTTAAAGTATTTAATAGCCGTGTTTGTATGGTTGTCATACTTGCTATTTTTGTCTTTATGAATAATGGGTCTAAAATACCCAACTTTAGAAGATTTGGTTAGCATCATTCTTAACAAACCTAATGATATTAAAGATTTACCACTATTAGGTTCTATGGTGGCAATGTAAATTGCTTTGCTCATTGTATTAAATTATTGTGCAAAAATAAGGCATAAAAAAATGACTAATTGAGATATTAGCCATTAATTTTTGATTAAAAAACATCCTTTTAATTAAAGTGCTTAAAACTTATTTTACCACCTTTTTTAATTATTTTTTTTGATCTTTTATGTTGTTCTTCAAAAGTTTTTAAACTAGTTCCTTTACAAATTCCATACGAATAATGATATTTTAAAAAGTCGAAATCAAATTCAGTAATTTTTTTGTTTTCAGAATAGCAATCTGCAAAAAAATTATTGCAATTAAGTTTATCAGAAAGTTTAAAATTGCCTAAACTTCTAAAGAAATAGTCTTTTAGTTTATATAATTTCAACTTTTCGTTAAAAAGCTCTTCAGCATTTATTTTTAAAGCACATTTGTAAATTTGACTATTATTATTCCAATACATATAATAGTCAGTATTTTTATAATTTACCATTCTAGATTCATATTCGAAATCTCCTTTGTAATAAATAATATAGTTTGAATTTTCAATTTTTTTAAATTCAGAAATATGCAAAGAATCTACGTTTTTAGATAAGTAAGATGTGAATTTTAAAAATTTTTTCCTTGTTTTTTTTTGTATGGTTTTCGAAAAATAAATTTTAATTGGTTTTTTCCAATATTTCATTCTTGTTTTTTCGCTAACACTCTCTTTTTTGTGTTTAAACGCTATTTTTTTATATTGCTCTAAAAAAAGAGAATCTTTAAGTTCATAAGGAACACTAACTCCATTTATTGCTTTATAATTTGTAATTTCTA
>CAYWOM010000193.1:0-4324 GCA_964459905.1 uncultured Polaribacter sp.
AATAAAGGTGGAATTACACGAATGAATAAAGACGAATTTGACGTTTGGAGTAAAGCAAAAAAAGTGCTTTTTACAAAAAATTTCGGCTATGTATATGCTAGTAAAGGTACCAATTCTTCTATTATTTCTGATGTTTCTTTGGGTGGATTATTGCAGTATGTTTCTGAAGATTTAAAATTTTATGAAGTAAAGTACCCCGATAATAGAATAGGTTTTATCAAAAAAAACGAAGCGATAACTTATAATTCTTGGTTAAATAATTTAGTTGCTTCAAAAGAAAATATTGATGGTATTGCTAAAAAAATGATCGGCTTTCCGTATTTATGGGGAGGAACATCTGCTAAAGGAATAGATTGTAGCGGATTTACAAAAATGGTGTATTTAATGAACGGTTTTATTATACCTAGAGATGCATCGCAACAAATTAACGCTGGTAAAACGGTTGACGTAGATTTAAATTTTAAAAATTTAGAAAAAGGCGATTTGGTATTCTTTGGTAAAAAGGCAACAGCTACAAAAAAACAACGTGTTACACATGTTGGTATTTGGCTAGGTAATGATAAAATGGAATTTATTCATGCTTCTGGTAATGTACATTTAAGTTCTATGGATGAAACGCACTTTAATTATGATGCATTTAATAAAAATAGGTATTTAGGAAGTAAACGTTATTTAAATATTAAAGACAAAAATATTATTGATTTAAAGAAAGTTATTAAACTTTAAAAAAGTTTGTTATTACGATGAACAACAAAATTATGAATTAGTTTTTATAGATCTATAACTTGGGAGAAATGACAAAAGCAGACAAACTAATATAGCCCTGATTGAACGGCTTGTTTGAGCTCTTTTGAGGAACGAAAAAAGCGAGTAGTGAAAGCAGGAGAAAGCTTCAAAAAAAAACCCACATATAAATAAAATACCCTTTAGATATTAAAGCCTAAAGGGTATTTTATTTATATGTAAACTAAGATATTAATACAAAACTCTAAACTTAATAGTACCTTCTACTTTTCTTAATTTCTCAATAACTTCTTTGTTATATTCTTTGTCTAAATCTGTAATTACATAGCCCACTTTTGGGTCTGTAGATAAATACTGACCAATAATATTCATGTTATATTTAGCCAATACTTTATTTATTTTTGCCATTACACCTGGTACGTTTTTATGAATATGTAAAAACCTGTGTGCATTGGTTTGTCTTGGCAAACGAATATTTGGAAAATTTACTGCGTCTACAGTGTTTCCAGAATTAATGTATGCCATAATTTTACTAGGCACAAAATCTGCAATATCTCTTTGCGCTTCTTCTGTACTACCACCAACATGTGGCGTTAAAATAACATTTGGTAATCCTTTTAATTCTGTAAAAAATTCACCGTTTTTTCTTGGCTCTTCTGGATACACATCTACTGCAGTTCCTGCTATTTTACCTGATTTTAAAGCCGCAACTAAAGCTTTAATATCTACTACAAAACCACGTGAAAGATTTACTAAATGTGCGCCATCTTTCATTTGAGCAATCTCTTTTTCTCCGAAGAAATTTTTATTAGCCGCATTGTCATCAACATGTAAGGTAACCACATCAGAAATGGCTAACAAATCTGGCAAAGTGCTTATTTTAGTTGCATTTCCTAGTGCTAATTTATCTTCAACATCGTAATAGTAAACATCCATTCCTAAAGCTTCTGCTAAAACAGATAGTTGTTTACCAATATTTCCGTAACCAACAATTCCTAATTTTTTACCACGAACTTCTCTAGATCCTGCTGCCGTTTTATTCCATTGGCCATTATGTATTTCTGTGCTTCGTTGAAAAACACTACGCATTAACATAATAATTTCTCCAATTGCTAGCTCTACCACAGAACGGGTATTACTGTATGGCGCGTTAAAAACAACCGTTCCGTTTTCTTTACAAGCGTCTAAATTTATTTGTTTTGTACCAATACAAAAAGCACCTACCACCATTAATTTTTCTGCGGCGTCTATTACTTTTTTTGTTACTTGGGTTTTAGAACGAATTCCTAAAACATGTACGTCTTTTATTTTTGCAATAAGCTCTTCTTCAGACAAGCTTTTAGAAACAGTTTCTACTGTAAAACCATCTTTAGATAACTTTGTAAAAGCATCTGGATGTACATTTTCTAGTAATAGTATTTTAATTCTGTTCTTTGGATATGAGATATTTCTTGGCAACTTGTTTACGTATAAAAATTCATCTAAATTTGGGGCAATATGGTCTGCATTTTCTGTAGTTTTAATTCTTGATACATTTTCTGTATAAGCAAAAAATTTATCTGCCACTCCTGCTTCTCGAGTTACATAATCGCTATAACCATCGCCAATTACTTGTATTTCTCCTTCTAAATTCATGTCTTTTAAACATTGAATTTTACCGTTGTGTTGAGACAAAGGGTTGTTGGCATCAAAACCCACAATTTCTCCGTCTTTTGCAAACTCAAAAGTATTTGCAAATACTCTTTTAGAAGGAATATTGTATTCTTTTACAATGGGGTCTATAAATTCTTTAAAACCGCATGAAATTACATAAATTTCTTCTGCAAAATCTTCAAAAAATTCTTTATTTCTTTCTATGGATTCAGATACTTGCTTTTTTAAATTATCAACCAATAAAGATAAATCTGCTTTGTTGGCTTTTAATAGTTTAATTCTACGCTCTAAAGATTCTGTAAATGAAATTTCACCATCTATTCCTAAATTGGTAATGTCTATTATTTCTTGAATAATCGCTTCCTTTTTAGGGTTGTTTATTAGCGTAATTTCAGCCAAAACATCTAAGGCTTCAACACGAGTTAGTGTGCTATCAAAATCGAAAATATAATTTCTTTTTATGGTGCTCATTGTATGTATCTTACTTCTGAATTAAGCTGGTAAAGCTACAAATATCAAAGGTGACTAAAAAAAGAATTGACACTTTTATGATATTGGTTTTAATTTATTAAAAATTGAAGTTAAGTTGATAAAAAATCAATAATAAATATTAAAAATTGTGAATTCCGAAAAGAAATAGCCACCAAAAAATAGGCAATGCTTCTACCCAAAAAGAACTATAGTATTTAGGCTGCTTTATTTTTGCGCGCATTAAGAATATTATCACTAAAAAAAAGAAAATCATAAAAGGTGTTTTAACAACCGCAGATGAAGCAAATAAATACTCTAAAACCAAAGAAAAAACCATGAGTGTTAACCCTAATTTTTTTGTTTTTTCTACCCCAATTTTTTTGGGAATTGTTTGTAAAGAAATTGCATCATATTTTACATCTCTAATATCAAAAGGAAGTATTAAAACTACCACAATTAAAAACCGTTGTAACATTAATAAAAGAAGTGCTAAAGAAACTTCTTTTCCAGAATTTAAAACCGGAATTAACACGGTAAAACCGGCCCAAACAAAAGCCACTACAACAATTTTTAAATAACTAACTTGCCTTATGCTCTTACTAAATCCGCTTAAAAAAGGAATCGCATACAATAGTGTTAATACTGCAAAAGGAATGCCATACAATAGCGTTTTTAGCGGAATTTGATTCGCATAATAACACATTGCTAAAAAGCAGCTTAATGAAAAAACTTGAATTATTTTTAAATCATTTGTTAGACTTCTGTGATGCAGTTTTGCTACCCCAGCATATTTTACAAAATTATAGCCAGTAATGGTGCCGTAGAAAATAAAATAATCGAGCGTTTTGTTATACGGAATTTCAAAATAAAATTCTGTAATCCTAACCAAAGCATACACCGCAAAAGCAACGTGAATACTAGCATTTATATAAAAATTAAAAACTACTTTTAAGGACCTCATCTTACAAAAATAGGTTTTCTGTTAATAACCTATAAATTTAGTTAATAATTAACTCCTTTTTTATCCTAAAACAGCCAAAATATAATCTAATTAATCCTTATTTTTGATGTGCAAAAAAAAAAGGTTGTTTGTCTTCTAAAAACAACAATCTAAAACCACTAAAATACGCTTTAAATAAAACTTTATTTTATGAATACAAATTCATTTCAAAGAAGACATATTGGTCCAAGTTTAATGGAACAAGAACAAATGTTATCAACGATAAAAGCTGATAATTTAGAGCAGTTAATTACAGAAACTGTACCCGATAATATTCGTTTAAAAAACGAGTTAGATTTAGAGCCAGCTATGAGCGAGTATGAATACTTAGCACACATAAAAACGCTTTCAGAAAAAAATAAAGTATTTAAAAGCTATATAGGTTTAGGATATAATGAGGCAATTGTGCCAAGTGTAATTCAGCGTAATATTTTAGAAAACCCGGGTTGGTATACT
>CAYWOM010000194.1:0-4316 GCA_964459905.1 uncultured Polaribacter sp.
CTTCATTGGTAGCATCTTTTAAAGTTTTACTTCCACTTGTGGCAGGAACAACTTTTGCACCTAACATTTTCATCCTGGCAACATTTGGTGCCTGACGAACAATATCTTTTTCCCCCATAAAAACGGAACATTCTAATCCCATTAAAGCACAAACTGTTGCCGTTGCAACTCCATGTTGGCCGGCACCTGTTTCTGCTATAATTTTTGTCTTACCCAGTTTTTGGGCAATTAAAATCTGACCAACAGTATTGTTTACTTTATGAGCGCCAGTATGGTTTAAATCTTCACGTTTCAAGTAAATATGTGCTCCGTATTTTGCTGACAAACGTTTTGCTAAATACAACGGTGTCGGACGACCTACATAATCTTTTAATAAGGATTTATATTCCGTTTGAAATTCCTCAGATTCGATAATTTGAATATAATTATCTTCTAATTCTTTTACATTCGGATACAATAATTCTGGAATAAATGCGCCTCCAAATTGTCCAAAATATCCGTTTTCGTCTGGTTGAAATTTTGATTTCATATTTTTTATCTTTTCAGACCTCACAGGTTTTTAAAACCTGTGAGGTCTTTTTTAAACTTCTTTAATTCTTCTATTTTCTTAATTCCGGGCTTACTTTCAAATTTACTATTTACATCTAAAGCGTAAACAGGTAAATTAGTGTTTTGCATTATTTGTATTTGTTCTACATCCTCTATACCAATTCCTCCGCTTAAAAAGAATGGTTTTTTAAAAGGATATTTTTCTAAAACTTGCCAATCAAATTTAGTTCCGTTTCCTCCTCTTTCTTTTCCTTTTGTATCAAATAAGAAATAATCTACAACCTCTAAATATGGCTTTAAAACATCAAAATTAAATGCATCTTTAATACCGAAAACCTTAATGATTTCTACCTTTTCATTAGAAATTAAATGTTTGTTTTTTTTCTTTTTGATGTGTTTGTTTTCCTCTATAAACAAAGCTCTTCTTTCGGTTAACTGATTTTTTAATTCAGTTACATAATTAACAGATTCATCGCCGTGTAATTGAATGGCATCTAACTGATATTCTTCAACTAAAGAAATTAAAATTTCTTTATATTCATTAACAAAAACGCCTGTTTTTTTTATAGATTTTGGTAATTCCGGAATAATTCCTTCAAAGTTTCTTTTTGATTTTTCATAGAAAATAAACCCCAAATAATCTGGTTGCTGTTCTGCAACTTGTTGGATATTTTCTGTGTATTTCATTCCGCAAACTTTAAGTTTCATTCTTTTTATGGTTTAATCGTTTATTAGTTTAAATATTTAATTGTGTTTACTGGTACTTAATAAATTAGTTCTGTTTTAACTTTTACACAATTCCACAATTACACTTTTTTTATCTAATCTGATTGATAAACTCTAAACAAGCTTCGCCCGGATTTTCCTCTTTCATAAAATTTTCACCAATTAAAAAACCGTGAAAACCAAATTCTTTTAATCCTGTAATAATTTTTGGATCAGAAATTCCGCTTTCCGAAATCTTCAACGAAGTATCAGGAATTTGACCCGCCAACTTAATAGAATGCTCTAAATCAACTTCAAAAGTCTTTAAATTTCGGTTATTAATTCCGATAATTTTATTATCTAAATCGTTAATTCGGTCTAAATCCTCTTGCGTATGCACTTCATACAAAACTTCCATTCCTAAATCTGTTGCCAAATTGCCGTAGTTTTTTATTTCTGTAGATGTTAAACAAGAAGCAATCAATAAAATTGCGTCTGCACCAATGGCTTTTGCTTCTACAATCTGAAATCCATCCACAATAAAGTCTTTTCTTAAGATTGGTTTTTGTTGATTGATAACTCTTGCTTCCATTAAATCTGCCATCGTTCCTCCAAAAAAAGACGTATCTGTTAAAATAGATTGCGCCGCAACATTTGCATCTAAATACCCATTGGTAACTTCTGCAATTGTTGCTTTATCATTGATGATTCCTTTGGATGGTGATTGCCTTTTAAATTCGGCAATAATTCCTGTAGAACCAACTTCTAACAACGATTTCTTGAGCGAAAAAGTAGTTCTTCCAAAACTGGGGCTTTCCACTAATTTTTTAACAGGAACTTCTGCTTTTATTTTAGCAACTTCCTTCTTTTTAAATGCGATTATTTTATCTAAAATTGTCATTTTCTATTTCTTTTGTCATTGCGAGGCACGAAGCAATCTGTTAATTTAAATTAAAAGATTGCTATATCACGCAAAAAAGCGTGATTCGCAAAGACGTTATTTATTATTAATATTTTTATTTCGATACTTCAAAAAGAAATATACAATTACGCCAACAATTAATCCAGTTATTGAATGTTTTACAAGACTTTGAGTTTGAACTCCAAGTGCAGTTCCCATTAATAAAAATGCAGGAATAATCAGAATTATATTATTTTTCTTTTTTGTCATTTTTATTTTTGACTTACCAGACCTCACAGGTTTTTAAAACCTGTGAGGTCTTCAATTTCTATAAACGTACTAATTTCTCCAATGTTTGTTTTGCTTTCATACCAAAAAGCGAATTTTTTGCTTCTTCAAAGGCCTTGTCAAAAGGCTTGTTTTCATCAACAATTGTTAATGCAAAAGCAGCATTTGTTAATACGACACTATTTTGCGCTTCTGTTCCTTTTCCGTCTAAAATAGTTTTAAATATTTTTGCGGCATCTGCCACAGAGTTTCCTCCAAATATTTCTGATTGTTGAATTCTTTTCTGACCTAAATCTTCTGGGTTTATAATTTGTTCTCCGTTTTTAGTGAAGAGTTTAAATCCGCTTGTTAAAGAGATTTCATCATAACCATCCAACGCGTGAATAATGCCGTAATTGATATTTTCTTCTTGTAAAATATAATTGTATAAACGTGCAATTTCTAAATTGAAAGTTCCCAACATATGATTTTTAGGCGAACTCGGATTTACTAAAGGGCCTAACATATTAAAAAACGTTTTTAATGCCAACGCTTTTCTTGTTGGACTTACAGCTTTCATTGCTGGATGAAATTTTGGAGCGTGTAAAAAGCAAATATTTGCTTTCTCTAAATGTTCTCTTAAAATACTTTCATCATTGGTAAATTTATACCCAAAACTCTCTAACATATCTGAAGAACCAGATTGTGAAGACACCGAATAATTACCGTGTTTTGCTACTTTTTGTCCTGTTCCTGCAACTATAAAAGAAGTTAGTGTAGATATGTTGAATGTATCTTTTCCATCGCCACCAGTTCCTACAATATCAATGGTGTTATAATTAGAAAAATCTACTTTTATAGCCAATTCTTTTAATGCATTTCTGAAACCAGAAAGTTCATCAACAGTAATTGGACGCATCATAAAAACTGTCATAAATGATGCTAAATGTGCGTCATTGTATTTCCCTGAAGCAATATCTACTAAGACTTTTTTTGATTCAGATTTAGACAATCTTTCGTGATTATATAGTTTGTTTAATATTTGTTTCATTTATATAAAGTTCTTAAAGTTTGAAAGTCATAAGGTTTAAAAGTATGCTTACTCAAAACTTTATAAACTTTTAACTTGATTACTTTTTTACACTATTTATAAAGTTTGATACCAATTGCTCACCAACATCTGTTAAAATAGATTCTGGATGAAACTGAACCGCAGAAATATTAAAACGTTTATGTTCAATTGCCTGTATTAATCCATCTTCATCTCTTGCAGTAACAACTAATTCTGGTGGGAAATCGATATCTGTTGCTGCCCAAGAATGGTAACGTGCTGCCATAAAAGTTTCTGGAACATCTTTAAAAATTACAGCTTCATTATTTACGATCGTCATTTCTGTAGCAACTCCGTGAAAAACTTCGTCTAAATTAATTATTTTTCCGCCAAAAACTTCTGTAATTGCTTGTAAACCCAAACAAACTCCGAATATTGGTTTGATGCCTGCGTAGGTTTTAATTACGTCTTTTAAAATCCCTGCTTCATCTGGTATTCCTGGTCCTGGAGACAACATAATGATATCGAAATTTCCTACATCTGCAATACTGATTTCATCGTTTCTGAAAACCGCAGGAAAATTTCCTGTTATTTTCTCTACCATGTGAACCAAGTTGTAGGTAAATGAATCGTAATTGTCTAATATTAATATTTTCATATTTTTTTCTAATTGTCATTGCGAAGCAAATTTTTTCATTTGCTGTGGCAATCTGTTTATTAATTAAGAGATTACTTCGTCGAAAAAACTCCTCGTAATGACTTAAAACTGACTAATGCGTTAGGGATTGAAACGGCATCCTTTTTATTTTCTTTTTAAAATAAAAAGATATAGTGGAAAGCCTG
>CAYWOM010000195.1:0-4305 GCA_964459905.1 uncultured Polaribacter sp.
ATTGCTTTTGTATCTGCCAATAAATTACATATAGAGCTAGAAAAAAAACGCGAAGGTTTCATTTCTAAAATTTTAAATAAGATTACCCAAAAATCATCAAAATTTATTACTACAATGCTGGTAGGTAATAATATTTCTTTGGTAATTTATAGCTATTACATGGGTAAATTTCTAGTTGATACTTTTTCATTAGAGAAGAATTTTAACGATTTTTCAATTCTTTTAATACAAACAATAATATCTACCATAGTTATCTTAATAACAGCAGAATTTTTACCAAAAGCTATTTTTAGAATTTATGCAAATGAAGTTTTAAAAATATTTGCGGTACCCGCCTATTTTTTTTATATACTATTTCATTTTTTTTCAGACTTTATTACTGCAATTTCAGATTTTTTCTTGCGTGTTTTTTTTAAAACAAATGCAGACGAACAACAAACAGAATTTAGTAAAGAAGAGCTAGGTAATTATATTTCTGAGCAGTTAGAGACTGGTAATGACGATGATGAAAGAGATTCTGAAATTCAGATTTTTCAAAACGCTTTAGATTTTCATAATGTAAAGGCAAGAGAAGTTATGGTACCAAGAACAGAAATTGTAGCGGTAGAGATTCATGAAAATGTAACCAATTTAAAAAATACATTTATAGAAACTGGTTTCTCTAAAATTTTAGTACATAAAACATCTTTAGATGATGTAATTGGTTATGTGAATGCTTTTGAGTTATGTAAAAAACCAAAGACAATTAAATCTATTTTACTGCCCGTAGAAATTGTGCCAGAATCTATGATGATTAATGATGTTTTAAATGGGTTAATGAAAAAACGAAAAAGTGTAGCCGTAGTTGTAGACGAATATGGAGGTACTTCTGGTATGATTACTGTAGAAGATATTGTAGAAGAATTGTTTGGCGAAATTGAAGACGAACATGATTCTCAAGAGTTTTTAGAAGAAAAAATAACCGAATCATTATTTAATTTTTCGGCAAGATTAGAAGTCGATTATTTAAACGAAGAGTACGATTTAAGCATACCAAAATCAGAAGCTTACGAAACTTTAGGAGGCTTTATTATAGAATACACAGAAAACATACCACTACAAAACGAAGTTGTTGAAATTGTAGGTTTTGAGATTAAAATTTTAAAAATGAGTAGTGCAAAAATTGATGCAGTTTCTTTTAAAATAATAGATATAGAAGGCTAAAAACCGCTTCTTAATTTCTTTCTTCATAAATACTAAAGCGCTTAGTGCTAATAAGTAAAAAATGGGTTGCAATATTAAAACCCTAATCGTATATTCGCCCACTGAAAATAAATTAACGAAGTATGGCAGTTTTATCGAAAATTAGAGAACGTTCAATGTTCTTAATCATTATAATTGGTTTAGCACTTTTTGCATTTGTATTAGATCCTTCTACTTTAGGAGATTTTTTCAATTCTAGCAAAGTAAATGAAATTGGCGAAGTCAATGGAGAAGTAATCTCTAGACAAGAGTTTGCCGCAGAAGTAGAGCAATACAAACAACAAGTTGGACGTAGAGTTTCTGAAATGCAAGCAACAAAAACAGTTTGGGATAACATTGTAAGAAAAAAAATCTATAAAAATCAACTATCAGAAGCAGGAATTACCGTAGGTGAAACTGATGTCTGGAATGAGATTATTAAAGACCCTTCATTAAAAACCAATCCACAATTTTTAAATGAGGCAGGTTTATTTGATGAATTTAAACTAAAGCAGTTTATAAAAACTTCTTTAGAAAAAAAATCGAAAATAACTACTTCTTTAAACAAAATTAGAGATAATAAAGAGGTAAGTATCTATAATAATTTAGTTGCTGCTGGTTTAGGGGCTTCATTAAAAGAAGGTGAAACAGCATACTTTACAGAAAATACAAAATTAAACTCGCAATTTGTTTTTGTTCCCTATTCAACCATTTCAGATAGTTTAGTTACAATAACCAAGTCTGAAGTAAAAGCATATATAAAAGCAAATCCATCAACTTTTAAAGTAGAAGAGTCTAGAGATATTTCTTTTGTGAAGTTCGATATTACCGCAACACTAGCAGATGAAGAAGTGCTAAAAACAAACGTAGCTACTTTAATTGAAGATTTTAAATTGGCAACAGATGAAAATCAGTTTTTAAATGAAAACAATTCTGATCTTAATTTAGATTTAAGTATTAAATTTAAAAATAACGTAAATCAAACAGTTGCATCAGAAATTTTCAATGGTGTAAAGGGTGCTGTTTTTGGTCCTTACAAAGACCAAGGGTTTTTTAAGGTATCTAAAATTGTAGAAGTTCTTAAAATGCCAGACTCAGTAAAGGCAAGTCATATTTTAATTCCTTTTGTGGGTTCTCAAAGAGCAACTCCAGACGTTACAAGAACAGAAGAACAAGCAATAAAATTAGCAGATAGTATTCTTAATGCTGTAGATAGAAACATTGGGAAGTTTAAAATTTTAGCCAAAAAGTTTTCTTCGGATAAATCAAATTCAGAAAAAGCAGGAGATTTAGATTGGTTTGGCTATACTAGAATGACACCAGCTTTTAGAGATTTTTGCTTTACAAACCCAGAAGGAACTATGGGAGTTGTACAAACGCCTTTTGGTTTTCATGTTATAAAGATAGATTATCAGAAAAATAACCAGAAAGTATTAAAATTAGCTACTTTTGGTAGAAAAATTATTGCTTCTGAAGCAACAGAAAATGCTGTTTTTCAAAAAGCAGAACAATTTGCTTTAGCAGTATCTAAGAGTACTAATTTTTCTGAAGTTGCTAAGGAAAACAATTATATAACCAAACCTGCTATTGGTTTAAAAGTATTAGATGAAAGCGTTGCTGGTTTAGGAAATCAAAGAAATATAGTAAGCTGGGCATTTGGTAAAAATACAGAAACTAAAGACTTTAAACGTTTCGATTTAGAAGGAAGCCATGTTGTTGCTTTTCTTTCTAATAAAACATCCAAAGGTTTAATGTCTGTAGAAAAAGCTACAAGTAGAGTTCGTCCTATTTTATTAAACGAAAAGAAAGCCAAATTAATTGGAAATCAATTAGAAGGAGCTACTTTAGATGCTATTGCAACCGCTAATAATACAACAGTTAAAACTTCTAACGGAGTTACTTTAAAAAGCCCTACGTTGTCTGGAGCTGGTGCAGAACCAAAAGTTGTTGGAGCAATGTTTAATGCAGAATTAAACAAAATATATAGTAATATTGAAGGTGATAGAGGTGTGTATGCTTTTATGGTTACAAATAAAGAATTACCAACGGCTTTACCTAATTACGAAACTGCCAGAAAAAAGATTTCTGAAGCTAGAAAAAGATTGACTTACAAAATGTATGAAGCTATTAAAAAAGCTTCGGATATAGAAGATAATAGAGCTAGTTTGTATAGTGCAAACTAGGTAGTTTACTTTAAAATATAAAAATCCGTTCAATTTATTTTGAACGGATTTTTTGTTTTTAGATAATTTATTTTAATAAAAAGGTCTTTAAAAATGATGGTTATTTTGAAGTAATAGTTTAGTAAATAAGAGTAATTTTTTACTTAAATGCTATACTTTTATTGCATTAGTTCTAAATCTTTAACTTTTTATAAGGTATACCAAACAGCTGTAAAAAGAGACAACATTTTTAGAACGTTTAAGATAAATTTCAAGCAATAAATAGTTTTCAATAAAAAAACCTTCTTGATTTCTCAAAAAGGTTTTGTAAGTATTGTTGTTTCTGTAAATTTTAATTCTCCTTAACCATTCATCGATATTAAAAACTCATCGTTATTTTTAGAGAACTTTATTCTATCATTAATAAATGTCATTGCTTCAATAGGATTCATATCTGCTAGATATTTACGTAAAACCCACATTCTTTGTACCGTTTTTTCATCTAATAATAAATCATCTCTTCTAGTAGAAGATTTAATTAAATCGATTGCAGGGTATATTCTACGATTAGAAATATTTCTATCTAATTGTAATTCCATATTACCAGTTCCTTTAAATTCCTCGAAGATAACTTCGTCCATTTTAGAGCCTGTTTCTGTAAGTGCAGTTGAAATAATGGTTAAAGAACCACCATTTTCAATATTTCTAGCAGCACCAAAGAAACGTTTTGGTTTGTGTAATGCATTGGCATCTATACCACCAGAAAGTATTTTTCCTGATGCTGGTGCAACGGTATTGTAAGCTCTTGCCAAACGTGTAATTGAGTCTAAAAGAATAACAACATCGTGCCCACATTCTACTAATCGCTTTGCTTTTTCTAAAACAATATTAGCAACACGCACATGTTTATCAGCTGGTTCAT
>CAYWOM010000196.1:0-4301 GCA_964459905.1 uncultured Polaribacter sp.
CTGGATTTAAACTAGCACCTATTACAAGAGTTTTCTTCATTTAAATTTACAATTTTTTCTGTAGGTTGATGAATCCAATCAAAACGAACCGAACCATCTTCATCAATTTCTGTCAATGTTACTTCATGTAATTCATTGACCAAACTAGGATTCCAAGGCGTTTTTACTTTTACATAATTTTCTGTAAATCCGTTAATATACCCTTCTTTATTTTCGTTTTCAAACAAAACAGTTAACGTGTTTCCTAGTTGAGATTCATAAAAAGAACGTCTTTTTTTAGCAGACAAACCACGCAACATTTTACTGCGTTTTGCTCTTACTTTTTTAGGAACAACATTGGTCATTTCGGTAGCGGCTGTATTTTGTCTTTCAGAATAGGTAAAAACGTGCAGATAAGAAATGTCTAATTCGTTTAAATAATTATAAGTTTCTAAAAAAAGTTCGTCAGTTTCTCCTGGAAAACCAACAATAACATCTACACCAATACACGCATTTGGCATTGTTTTTTTAATTCTAGAAACTCTATCTGTATAGGTTTTACGTAAATATCTGCGTTTCATATTCTTTAGCAATTCATCGCTACCAGATTGTAAAGGAATGTGAAAATGAGGTACAAAAGAGTTTGAACTCGCAACAAAATCTATGGTTTCATCTTTTAATAAATTTGGTTCTATAGATGAAATTCGTAAACGATGAATGCCTTTAATTGTATCTAATTCTTTTACCAATTCTAAAAAGGTGTGCTCGTGTTTTTTATTGCCAAATTCACCTTTTCCATAATCGCCAATATTAACACCTGTTAATACAATTTCTTTTATTCCTTTTGATGCAATTTCTTTAGCATTTTGTAGTACATTTTCTAACGTATCGCTTCTAGAAATTCCTCTTGCCAAAGGTATGGTGCAATACGTACATTTATAATCACAACCATCTTGTACTTTTAAAAAAGCACGTGTTCTGTCTCCAATAGAATAAGAACCTACGTAAAAATCGGCATCAGAAATTTCACAAGAATGAACTTCGCCAACCGTATTTTTAGTTAAATCGTTAATATAACTAGTTACATTAAATTTTTCTGTGGCTCCCAATACCAAATCTACACCATCTACGGCAGCTAGTTCTTCTGGCTTTAGCTGTGCATAACAGCCAATTCCAATTAAAAAAGCATCTTCATTTTTTTGCAAAGCATTTTTTACAATACTTTTAAAACGTTTGTCTGCGTTTTCTGTTACAGAGCAAGTATTTATAACATATATGTCTGCTTTTTCTTCAAAATCTACTCGTTTAAAACCTTCATTTACAAAGTTTCTAGCAATTGTAGAAGTTTCCGAAAAGTTTAACTTACATCCTAAAGTATAAAAAGCAACTTTTTTATCTGTGTTCATTTTGGTACATTTATACGGTGTAAATTTACAATATTATTCATGATTTTTGAAACAGAAAGATTACTTATTAGAAAATTAACTATAGCAGATTTTAAAGGATTTAATGAGCTAGAAGGCAATCCATTAGTTTTAAAATATGCTACTGGCAATGTAAAAACGGCAGCAGAAAATAAAACGGCTTTAAAAGAACTAATTGCTAAATACAATAAACCCAAAAATGATTTTTGGATCTATGCGATTGAAAGAAAATTGGACACTAATTTTATAGGGACTGTAGCCTTGGTAAAAGACGTCGTTGACGATGAAATTGGCTACCGATTCTTAGAAAAGTATTGGAAAAAAGGCTATGCAACAGAAGCCTGTTCAGGTTTACTTTCTTATTGTAAACAATTAGGAATGCCAAAATTAGTGGGCTATGTTGTTCATAAAAATATAGCTTCTGTAAAAATATTAGAAGGTTTAAATTTTAAAGCTGTAAAACATTTTATAAGTGATGACATTCAATTACCAGAAACCAAATATGAAATAATTTTATGATAGAAGACAACTTACAAACACCTTATTATGCGGTAATTTTTTCGACAATAATGTCTAATGATACCGAAGGGTATTTAGAAATGGCAACAAAAATGGAAGAACTCGCCAAACAACAAAAAGGTTTTTTAGGCATAGAATCTGCAAGAGGCCAGCTAGGAATTACCGTTTCTTATTGGCAAACTTTAGATGCTATTACTACTTGGAAAAATAATACAATACATACCGCAGCAAGAAATTTAGGTAGAGAAAAATGGTACAAACAATATCAATTAAGAATTTGTAAGGTAGAACTAAACTATGGTTTTAAGAAGTAAATTATACGAGTGCTTGTTTAATTTTTAGGTATATTTTTGAATATTAATAATAAAAAAAACCTTGCCATTTGGCAAGGTTTTTTCTTTATTGTCCTTATTTTTGCTTATAAAATTCTACATATGTATCACTTCATCATACGCGTCTGCAACCGCTTCCATAACTGCTTCGCTCATTGTTGGGTGCGGATGAATTGTTTTTAAAACTTCATGACCAGTAGTTTCTAATTTACGTCCTAAAACTGCTTCTGCAATCATATCTGTAACACCAGCACCAATCATATGGCAACCTAACCATTCTCCATATTTTGCATCAAAAATCACTTTTACAAAACCATCTGGTGTTCCAGCAGCTTTTGCTTTACCAGAAGCAGAAAAAGGAAATTTACCAACTTTTAATTCATAACCAGCTTCTTTTGCTTTTGCTTCCGTCATACCAACAGAGGCAATTTCTGGAGTAGCATACGTACAACCGGGAACGTTTCCGTAATCGATTGGCTCTGTATGTAAACCTGCTAATTTCTCTACACAAGTAATTCCTTCTGCAGAAGCAACATGTGCCAAAGCTTGTCCAGGAACTACATCTCCAATAGCATAATAACCGGGAATATTTGTTTGATAAAAATCATTTACCAAAATTTTATCTCTATCTACAATAATACCAACATCTTCTAAACCGATGTTTTCAATGTTCGATTTAATACCAACTGCCGATAATAAAATATCTGCTTTTAAAGTAATATCTCCTTTTTTAGTTTTAACAGTCGCAACAACGCCATCACCAGAAGTATCAACAGATTCTACAGAAGAGCTTGTCATTACTTTTATTCCTGCCTTTTTAATTGAGCGCTCAAATTGTTTAGAGATATCAATATCTTCTACTGGGACTAAATTTGGCATGAATTCTACAATCGTAACTTCTGTTCCCATTGTATTGTAAAAATGCGCAAACTCAACTCCAATTGCACCAGAACCCACAACAATCATAGATTTTGGTTGCGTTGGCAACGTCATTGCTTGTCTGTAACCAATTACTTTTACACCATCTTGTGGTAAACTTGGCAACACTCTAGAACGAGAACCTGTTGCAATAATAATAGTGTCAGCACTATATTCAGTTACAGTACCATCTTCGGCAGTAACATCAACTTTTTTACCATTTTTTATTTTTCCAAAACCGTCAATAATATCAATTTTGTTTTTCTTCATCAAAAAAGCAACCCCTTTACTCATTCCGTCTGCAACACCACGACTTCTTTTAATTACCGCTTCAAAATCTTTATCAATTGCCTCTGCTTTTAAACCATATTCGTCTACATGCTTTAAATAATCGTACACTTGCGCAGATTTTAATAAGGCTTTTGTAGGTATGCAACCCCAGTTTAAGCAAATTCCGCCTAAAGATTCTTTTTCAACAATTGCAACTTTAAAGCCTAGTTGACTTGCTCTAATTCCGGTTACATATCCTCCAGGACCACTTCCAATAATGATGATGTCGTATTTCATGTAGTTTATTTTTACTAGTTGTTTGTTTTATGTTTTGGGCGTTCGAACGGGCTTTCCGTTCTATCTTTTTATGAAAAATAAAAAGGATGCCACTTCAATCCCTAACGCGGGCTAATTTACTAACTTTTATTATTACAGTCAACTAAATATTGCAACTGCCTCCTTTTTTACATTCGCTCTGGTACCTGAATTCCTAATAAAGAAAACGCTAATTTTATAGTATCAGCAACCTTTTTAGATAACTGCACTCTAAACACTTTTTTATCTTGATCTTCTTCTCCTAAAATATGTACATTCTGATAAAAAGAATTAAATTCCTTTACCAAATCGTAGGTGTAATTCGCAATAACAGCTGGCGAATAATTTGCTGCCGCTTGCTTAATCGTTTCTGGAAACAATTCTAATTGTTTTAATAATTCTTTCTCTTTTTTGTGTAACTTAATAGAAACAGGCTTCGAATAATCGAAATTTGCTTTTCTAATAATAGACTGAATTCTCGCATACGTATACTGTATAAAAGGTCCTGTATTTCCTTGAAAATCTACTGATGATTTTGGGTCGA
>CAYWOM010000197.1:0-4296 GCA_964459905.1 uncultured Polaribacter sp.
TCAACCATCTGACCCGCACCCAGGGCGCCGCCGGTCGCCGCTATGCCGATATCGTCCGCGCCTTCGAGCGCTACCACGTCGAGCCGAAGTCGCGCTCGGCGCGCTCGGCGAACCTCGAACCATCGTCCGCCGGCAAGGATCAGGAGTTGGAACGCCGCATCAACAACGGCACCATGGCCGATTACGAGGCCGATGCCCGCGACGCCAAGCGCCAATACAAGCGCGTCATGAAGGTGCTGGCGAGGTTCGCCGACCCGGTGACAGGACGCAACTTCAGTTGTAATGGAAAACGTTTGCGAGAAGAAACCAATTATGTAAAAATTAATGATAAAACAATTTCTGATATTGTTACGCTTCCTTTAGATGAGTTATCGGTATTTTTTAAAAACATACAACTAAATAAATACGAAGCGAAAATTGGGAAACGTTTATTAACAGAAATTAATAATAGATTGCAGTTTTTAACAGATGTTGGTTTGAGTTATTTAAGTATCAACAGAACTTCTAACACCCTTTCTGGTGGCGAAAGTCAGCGTATAAATTTAGCAACTTCTTTAGGCAGTTCATTAGTAGGCTCTATGTATATTTTAGATGAACCCAGCATAGGTTTACACCCAAAAGACACAGAACGTTTAATTGGAGTTCTTAAAGATTTAAGAGATTTGGGCAACACTGTTATTGTGGTAGAACATGATGAAGATATTATGAGAGAGGCCGATTATATTATAGATATTGGTCCAGAAGCTGGTACTTTTGGAGGAAATGTTGTGGCAGAAGGTAACTTTAAAGAAATCTTAAAATCAGATTCTTTAACCGCACAATATTTAAATGACGATTTAAGAATTGAAGTACCCACAAAACGAAGAACATCAAAAAATAACATACAAATAATTGGCGCAAGAGAACACAATTTACAAAATATAGATGTTACATTTCCGCTGAATTGCTTGTCTGTAATTACTGGCGTTTCTGGTTCTGGAAAAAGCACCTTAGTAAAGAAAATTCTCTATCCATCGATGCAAAAAAAACTGAATGGTTATGGCGATAAAATAGGCCAACACACAGCCATAAAAGGAAATTTTGATAATTTAAAACATGTAGAATTTATAGACCAAAACCCAATTGGGCGCTCTTCTCGCTCAAATCCAGTAACCTATATTAAAGCTTATGATGATATTAGAGCATTGTTTTCGAATCAGAAAATATCAAAAATAAGAAACTACAAACCCAAGCATTTTTCTTTTAATGTAGAAGGCGGCAGATGCGAAGTTTGTAAAGGGGAAGGGGAAGTAACTATAGAAATGCAATTTATGGCAGATGTGCATTTAGAATGCGATGTTTGTAACGGAAAACGTTTTAAGAAAGAAGTATTAGAGGTTAAGTTTGATGGAAAATCGATAGATGATATTTTAAACCTAACCATAGATGATGCTGTTGCTTTTTTCTCTGAAAATTTAGTAACTAAAATTGCGCAAAAATTAAAACCTTTGCAAGATGTTGGGTTGGGCTATGTGCAACTTGGCCAATCTTCTTCTACCCTTTCTGGTGGCGAAGCTCAACGAATAAAATTAGCTTCTTTTTTAGTAAAAGGAAACACCAAAGACAAAGCTTTATTTATTTTTGATGAACCAACAACAGGATTGCATTTTCATGATATTAAAAAACTATTAGCGTCTTTTAATGCGTTAATTGAAAAAGGGCATTCTATTATTGTTATAGAACATAATATAGAACTTATTAAATGTGCCGATTATATTATTGATTTAGGCTTAGAAGGCGGTAAAAATGGTGGCAATCTTATTTTTGAAGGTACTCCAGAAAAATTAGTACTCAATAAAAAATCGTACACGGCTAAATATTTAGCAGAAAAATTGATGTGTTAATAAATAGAGCTAGCAGGTTTTAAAATCTGTAAAATTTTTACAACACAATTTTCCACAAAGGTTGTTATTTATATTTTCTTAATTTAAATTTCTACGAATTCTAAACCATCCTTCACGAATTCTAAAGCACTTAAAATTTAACACACCTTCTCTCCTACTTTTACCGTGTATTAACATTTTAAAAAGTAGAAATTATGAAAACATTTATTAAAAAATCGGCTTTTATAGCAAGTGTAATTTTAGCAACAAGTAGTTGTATTAGTTGCGATTCAAATGAAGCTAAAAATGAAATTCCGACACTTATTGTAGCAGAAAACACCACCAAAACGCTAGCAATTACTAACAGAAAACCAATTGTATTTATTACTGGTTTCGACAAAGGAACAGAAAAGTATTATTCTAACGCACGATCTTATTTTCAAGAAAAAGAATTAAAAATAATTAATGGTCAATATTCTTTAGAAGAAATTATTGTTTGGTTAAATAACAATGCAAACCAACATCCTTATGGCGACATACATATTATAAACAAAAGCAATCCATACAAAGGAATGAGTTTAGAAACCATTGTAAATGGCGAAAAAATTACAGCAGAAACACTAAGAAGAAGCATAACGCAAGGTACGCTACCAACTCTTAAAAATGTAGTAAATAACAACACAAAAATTATTTTTCATGCTTCTAGCTTAGTTCATAATAAAGAATTGATAAAAACACTTAGAGACGCTTTTTGTGCAATAGAATTACCAAAAATAATTGCATCTCCTTACCATATAATATTTGGCGGCAAATTTTCTAATCATTATTTAGCACAAGGTTTTTACGTGTTTTATCCTACAGCAAATTCGCCAGGAAAAATAGATTTATCGAAAGAATTTACTAGAAAATATCCACAAGAAAAAGAGATTGACTGGTACAATGCTTTAAATAATGAAGAAGAAAGATACGTTGGCGAAGCATATACAACTCAATTTAATATTCCTATTATTTGGGAATTTGATTTTCATAATTCTGATAACGAAATGCCAACTTTTACAACGCAGGAAGAAATAATGGATTGGATAGAAACGCAGGAAGAATTAATTGCAGAAATTAACAATTATGCTATTTCTATCGAAAATTTTAGATGGAATTGGTCTGTAAAAAACAACCTGCTCATAATAAAAGGAAGAACAACAGGGTTGTGTGTTTTAAAACCATTAATTAAGCCTTATGGAGATTTAAAACATATAGAACCAGACACTAATAACAAACGTTTATACGCCATAAAATAGTAAAACTTAATAGAAATTATAATTTTAAAAAACGTCATTGCATTAAATTAATAACTGTGTAATGGCGTTTAAATTTGTAAATTTGTTTGCATGAAAATTTCTCTTAAAACTTTATTCTTAATTTATAACGCTACCCTAAAGAGAAACTTTGTAGGTGTCTTTTTATTTTTTTTATTGATTTTAGCAACAAACGCTCAAGAAAATAGTTTTAAAGAAATAACCACTTTTAAAGAATTTAAAAGCTATAAAATTACAGCTATTGCGCAAGATACTTTTAATAATATTTGGTTAGCAACCAATAAGGGTTTGCTAAAATTTAATGGCATATCAATTACAAATTACGATTTTAAAATCGGAGAATCTTCACAAGAAACAACTAAAATTTATGCGAAAAATGACACGCTTTTTATAGGGAAAAACAAAAATCTTTATCTAAAAACACCCAACAAACTAATCTCTTTTAATGCAAAAAATATTACTAAATTTTTTAAACACAAAAAAAATCTATTTATAGGAACAAACGAAGGGATATATCGTTTTAAAAAAGATTACCTACAACCTTTAAAAATTACAAATAATATTGATTTTTCTATTATAAATGATATTATTTTTTATAATACTTTTTTTTATATAGCAACTAATAATGGAGTATGGAAAGTAGATAAATTATACAAACCAACAAAAATAATAAAACTTAAAAATGGCAATTTCAACTCATTTTTGGCACTAAATTCATCTTTATTAATTATTAAAAACAACAACAGTATTATAGAAATAAAAAAAGATGATACTTTCTTAGAAAGGTATGCGCATGCCAATATTTTAAAAACAGATCAAATAAACAATCAAATTTATATAAGTACAAAAAATGATGGGATTCTAGTTTTAGATAAAACTAATTATAACTTTTTAAAACGGATAAATAAATACAATAGCAACTTAAAAAGTAACCGTATTTGTGGAATATTTGAAGATATTGAAAAGAATGTTTTTGTAGCTACCGAAAATAACTTGTACCTTAAAAAAAACAATAAAGTTATAGAAAAACCTGCGTTGGCAATTACAGATATTGCCATAAATTATGTTTCTATAGATTCTATTAGCCCTTACAACTACAATAAAACATTGCAACTAGAAAC
>CAYWOM010000198.1:0-4293 GCA_964459905.1 uncultured Polaribacter sp.
GTTTTACGTGTTTTTGATAGGTATGGAGAACGTAAAAGTAGAGCAAAAGCAAGAATGAAATTTTTGCTAAAAGATATCGGTTTAGATGCTTTTAAAGAGTTATTGGAAGCTGAGCAAAAAGCAATCGAATTTAAAACTGTTACAATTAATACAGATTCTTATGTAGTATCAAAGCCAGTTTCTATTAAAGCTCCAAAAGTAGCGGTTAAAAATTTGGAGGCATTTAATTTATGGAAATCTACAAACTTGATTCCGCAAAAACAAGAAGGTTTTGTAGGAATAGGAATTAAAGTTTTATTAGGAGATTTTTATACAGATAAAGCAAGGTTATTAGCAGATTTAGTTGATACATATGCCGCTGGAGAAGTTCGTTTAACTCTACGTCAGAATATTGTAATTCCTTTTGTAAAGGAAGATTTAGTTCCTTTTTTCTATCAAGAATTAGAGAAATTAGGTTTTATAGAAGCAGGATATAACAAAGCAGTAGATATTACTGCATGTCCAGGAACAGATACGTGTAATTTAGGAATTGCAAGTAGTACAGGAATCGCAGTAGAATTAGAAAAAGTAATTGCTAAAGAATATCCTCAATATTTAAAAAATGAAGATTTAGTTATTAAAATTAGTGGTTGTATGAATGCTTGTGGACAGCATAATATGGCAAATATTGGTTTTCAGGGAATGACTGTTAGAACTCCAGAAAAACTAATTGCGCCAGCTTTACAGGTTTTATTAGGTGGAGGAAATATTGGAAATGGAAATGCATTATTTGCAGATAAAGTGGTAAAAGTTCCTAGTAAAAGAGGTCCTGAAGCTTTAAGAAGAATCTTAAATGATTTTCAAGAAAATGCAAATGGAAAACAATTTGTAGATTATTATAAAGAAAAAGAACAAATGTATTTTTACAATTTGTTAAATGATTTACAAGATGTTTCTAATTTAACGCAAGCAGATTTTATAGATTGGGGCGAAGAAAATAAGTATGTAAAAGAAATAGGTGTTGGAGAATGTGCAGGAGTAATGATTGATTTAATTGCTACGTTGTTCTTTGAAAGCAAAGAAAAAATAGACGATGCAAAAGAGGCTTTTGAAAACGGAGTGTATTCTGGAGCTATTTATTATGCGTATCAATCTCTAGTAAATACTGCAAAAGCAATGTTATTGGCAGAGAATAAGAAAACAAATACACATGCAAGTATTATTTCTCAATTTGACGACCTTTTTATAAAAACTAAAAAAATTGAGTTAAATACAACTTTTAGTGAGTTAATTTATCAAATTAATAAATATGCACCTAATAAGGGGTTTTGTTCACAATATATCAGTAATTCTGATGATTTATTACATAAAGTGAAAACATTTAGGAAATTATCTAATACTTTTGTTGAAAGTGAAATCTAAAGTTATGAGTATGAAAACACCAGAATTAACAGTGGTAGGAGCGGGTCCTGGAGATGTAGATTTAATTACATTAAAAGCAATTAAAGTATTAAAAAATGCAGATGTTGTTTTGTATGACGCTTTGGTAAACGAAGAGTTGTTAGAATACAGTAACCCAAATGCAGAATTAATTTTTGTAGGAAAACGAAGAGGTTGTTACAGATATCAACAAGAGCAAATTAATGAGTTAATTGTAGCAAGAGCAAAAACACAAGGGCATGTAGTACGTTTAAAAGGTGGCGATCCTTTTATTTTTGGAAGAGGTGCAGAAGAAATGGAATATGCCGCAAGTTATGGCATAGAAACCGCTATGGTTCCTGGAATTTCGTCTTCATTGGCAGTGCCGGCATATCAAAATATTCCTTTAACAAAACGTGGAAGTGCAGAAAGTTTTTGGGTGATTACTGGAACTACAAAAGACCATAAATTATCTAATGATGTTGCATTGGCAGCAAAATCTAATGCAACAGTAGTAATTTTAATGGGAATGGGGAAATTGCCTGAAATTATACAATTATTTCAAGAAGAAAATAAAAATAATTTACCAGTTGCTATCATTCAAAACGGAACAAGAACCAACGAAAAAATAGTTATTGGAACAGTAGATACTATTTTAGATGTTGTAAAAGAAAGCGCATTAAGCAATCCTGCAATTATTGTTTTAGGCGAAGTTGTAAAACATAGAGAAGTGCTTGTAAATGTGCAACAAGAACATTTGAAAAAAAATAATAACTTAATTTATTTTGATGGAAAGAAATAACTTATATCCTGTTTTTTTAAAAACAAAAAATTTAAATATTTTAATTATTGGAGGTGGTTTTGTTGCCGAAGAAAAATTAACATTTTTGTTAAAATCGAGCCCAGATGCACATGTAACCATGGTTTCGCCAATGTTTAGAGAGGGCACAATAGCCTTGGCAAAAAAAGGATGTGTTACTTTAGTAAAAGACATTTATCGAGAGACCTATTTACATGCAAAACACATGGTTGTGGCCACCACAGACATACCAGAAATAAATGTGCAGGTCTGGACAGATTGTAGAGCGCAAGCAAAATTGGTAAATGTTGCTGATAATCCGCCGTATTGCGATTTTTATATGGGCGGCATCGTAACCAAAGGCAATGTAAAAGTAGCCATTTCTACCAACGGTAAATCGCCTACAACAGCTAAGAGACTGCGTCAGTTTTTTGAAGACGTATTGCCAGAAAATGTAGACGATTTGGTTAAGAATTTAAACGAATACAGAAAAACCATCAAAGGAGATTTCGAAGAAAAAGTTGAAAAATTAAACGAATTTACCAAAGGATTAATTGAAAAAAAAGAGTCTTAAAATGATTACAACAGATATTCTAATTATTGGAGCAGGACCCACGGGGTTATTTACCGTTTTTGAAGCAGGTTTATTAAAATTAAAATGTCACTTAATTGACGCTTTACCCCAACCTGGCGGACAATGTTCAGAGATTTATCCGAAGAAACCAATTTATGATATTCCCGGATTTCCAGAAATATTAGCGGGAGATTTAACTAAAAATCTTTTAGAACAAAGCAAGCAATTTGAACCAGGTTTTACTCTAGGAGAAAGAGCAGAGACGATAGATAAGCAAGACGATGGTAGTTTTATTGTAACGACCAATAAAGGGACAAAGCATTGGGCTAAAATTGTTGCAATCGCAGGTGGTTTAGGGTCTTTCGAGCCCAGAAAACCTTTAATCCCTAATATTGCAGATTTCGAAGACAAAGGAGTTGAGTATATTATTAAAGAGCCAGAATTTTATAGAAATAAAAAAGTAGTAATTTCTGGTGGTGGAGATTCGGCATTAGATTGGGCAATTTTCTTGTCTGATATTGCTTCAGATGTAACTTTAATTCATAGAAGAAATGAGTTTAGAGGCGCTTTAGATTCGGTAGAAAAAGTACAGGAATTAAAGAACCTAGGGAAAATAAATTTAATTACCCCAGCAGAAGTAAAGGGAATTTTAGGTGCTAATAAGGTTACAGGAGTTGCGGTAGAGAAAAAAGGTGAAGATGCTTTTATTTTGGATGCAGACCATTTTATTCCGCTTTTTGGGTTGTCGCCAAAATTAGGACCCATAGGTAATTGGGGGTTAGAAATTGAGAAGAATGCTATTAAAGTAAACAATGGGTTAGATTATCAAACAAATATTCCAGGAGTTTATGCTATTGGAGATGTTAATACCTATCCAGGTAAATTAAAATTGATTTTATGTGGTTTTCACGAAGCAACTTTAATGTGTCAAAGTGCCTATAAAAGAATTTTTCCAGATAAAAAATATGTAATGAAATATACTACAGTTGGCGGTGTAGATGGTTTCGATGGAACAAGAAAAGAAGCGCCAAAAGCAGTGGTAAAAGCCATTCAGTAATATATTTTAATAGGTTTGCATACCGCACTAAAAACTAAAAAGTAAATGCAAGATATAAATCTGAAAATAACAGATAGAAATGGAGTAACTCATAATATTATTGCACCTACAGATATGGCCATGAATTTAATGGAAGTTGTACGGTCTTATGAATTAGCAGAAGACGGAACCATTGGTATTTGTGGAGGAATGGCTATGTGCGCATCATGCCAATGTTATGTGAAATCTAATCATAAATTACCAGAAATATCAGACAATGAAGACGCAATGTTAGCAGAAGCATTTCATGTAGAAGACAATAGTAGACTGGGGTGTCAAATTCAGATGACACCAGAAATTAATGGTTTAGAAGTGAAATTAGCGCCAGAATCTTAAATTTAAAAATGAAAGAAATAGCACAAATAATTCAAGTTAAAAATTACCGTATGTCTTTAAAAGATGTTGTAGGGGTTTTTACAAAAGAAT
>CAYWOM010000199.1:0-4251 GCA_964459905.1 uncultured Polaribacter sp.
ATAGAGGTTTAATAAAAAGTAATGCGCGTACTAAAATTCAGCAAATTATACAAGACGCTATTTTAGATTAGAAGCTATTTCCTGCTTTCCGCACTCGCTTTTTTAAGATTTGTTCTCGTACACCACGCCCAAAAGCGTGGCACTCAAACTGGCATCTAAAAAGAGCTCAAACAAATGCTTCAATCAGGGCTAAGCTTATTTGCCAACTTTATTAATTTTTAAACATTTTCAGTATTTGTTAGCGATAATTTGGTGTAAAAGAGTACCAAAAAAAATGAAACTATAAAATACAATATGCCAATTTTAGAACCATAAAAAACAGTAATAATTAAAGCTTGTAAAAAGTAAAATAGCGGAAAACTAATTACATTTAATCCATACCTAAAAGTGTCTAAAAACTCAATTTCACCTGGGTTTTTAGATGCCCTTTTCCAAATTAAATAAGGTAAAAAACTATTTAAAATTATGATAAAAAAAAGTGGTTTAAAATAATTTGTACGCTTTTTTTCTTTTGGTGGAAAAATATTTTTGGCAATCATTTTGTTTACCAAAGCTACATTTGTAAAATCTACATTTGCTGCATTTAGTTTAGATAAAATGGTAGTGTAATTTTCATCATCAGCAATATGAACGCTTAATTTAGTAAGCTGTTTATACACCTTATCTTTTAAAACTAAAATAGCTTTTGCTTTTTCATTTTCTTCAAAAATTTGTCTAGAATTTATAGCTTCGCCATAATTTACAGCTACTTTACAAGGAAATGTAGCAGAGTTTTGGTAAGTAATTCCCACAGGAATTACTGTAATGTTTAAGTCAGTATATTTTTCTAAGGCACCAAATACAATTCTTGTAAATCCTTTACTTAAAGGTTGTATTTTTCTATTTCTACAATGCCCTCCTTGTGGAAAAATAATTAAGGTTTCTTGTTTTTTTAAGATGCTAAAACATTTTTCAAAAACTTCTTCATTATTAGAAAGCTGTTTTCTACCGTCTCTAATTCTAAATATTGGCATTAAATTTAAAGACGCTAGTATTTTTTTTATAAGTGGTTTTTTAAAAACATCTGCGCGGACTAAAAAATGATTTACTCTAGGATTGTTAGAGGTAACAAATAAAGGGTCCATTAGCGCATTTGGATGGTTAATTGCAAATAAAACGGCTCCTTTTTTAGGAATATTATGTTCTCCTTTTACAATTATTTTCTTTGCGTAAAATTGCAAACTTATTTTTAAAAAAAGTTTTACACTTGCATACCAAATTTTCTGAACCATACATTATACTTATTTTAAAGAAAATAATCTTTTATTTAACCTTTTTTTTGGTGATTTCCCCCAATAGGTTGCTAAAATAATTCCAGAAAACACATCCCAAACGCCCCAAAAAGCAGCTAGTAAAGCCATTCCGCCCAAACCTTCAAAAAAACCAAAGATTAATAATAAACCCAAACCACCGTTCTGAATTCCTGTTTCCATAGCAATGGTTTTGGTATCTTTTTTATTTAAGCCAAAAGTCTTTGCGGTATAAAAACCGAGTACAAAAGCACCTATATTATGAAAAATTACTAAAAGTGCCACATGATGAATATGATTTATAAAGATATCTAGATTTTGCGAAAAAGCCACAAAAATTAAGGCAATAAAAACCAACATAGACAATGGTTTTAGCACTTTTTCTATTTTTTTTGCCAATATAGAATAATACTGTTTAATGAGCATTCCAAAAAAGAGTGGAATTCCTAAAATTAAAGAAACTAACTTAAATAAATCAAACGGATTTAAAGAAATTGTTTTTAAAATTTGGTTTGTTGGTGGGTATAAACTACCCCAAAACTGTAAATTAAGCGGGGTCATAACAATACATACTAAGGTTGCCAAAGCGGTTAAACTAACCGATAAAGCAGCGTTTCCGCCAGCCATTTTACTAAAAAAATTAGAAACATTGCCACCTGGGCAAGCGGCAATCATCATCATTCCTAAAGCAAAACTTGGATGCGGTTTTAGTATTAAAATTGCCAAAAAAGTTAATGCTGGTAATAAAATAAATTGCGATAAAACGCCGACAAAAACTATTTTTGGATTTTTAAAAAGACGTTTAAAATCGTCTATTTGTATTCCTAAAGCAACACCAAACATAATAATTGCAATGGCAATGTTTAAGATCCACAATCCGCTTTCATCAAAATTTATTTTTATAGAATCTATGTCTATGTTTTCTTGCATGTTATTTAACTAATTTTTAAAAGCATATTCTATTATATTAGCGCCCATTTTTAGTGCTTTTTCACGCACATTTTTTGGGTTGTTATGTATAATTTCATCTTCCCAACCATCGCTTAAATCGGTTTCATAATCATAAAAAACAACCAACCTACTTTCGTAGAACAAACCAAAACCTTGTGCTGCTTTTTTATTGTGTTCGTGTATTTTTGGCATTCCGTTTACAAACTTAAATGTTTGATTGTAAATTGCATGATTGCTTGGTATTTCTTTGAATTCTAAACTCGGAAACACTTTTTTTAATTCTTGTCTTATAAATTTATCTAAGCCATAATTGTCTGATATGTGTAAAAATCCGCCAGAAACTAAATAGTTTTTTAAGTTTTTAACTTCATCATCAGAAAAAAAAATGTTTCCATGACCTGTTATAAAAGCCATTGGATAATTAAAAATATTTTCGCTACCAACAGTTACTATTTGTGGGTTTTTAGAAATAGTTGTTTTAATATTTTTATTTGCAAATGCTATTAAATTAGGAACGGCAGTTGGGTTTGCATACCAATCTCCGCCGCCTTTATATTTTAAAATGGCAAGGTCTTGTGCGTTTGTATTTAATACAAAACTAGTAAATAATAGAAATAAAATTTGCTTCATTTATAATTATAATTCAGATTTGAAGCAAGATAGTAAATTCAATTTTGAGTATTAAAAAAGACCTTTAAGATTTAAGTGTTTTTTTAAGTTTGTAATTCTTATTATTAAGATTTGTAAAGCGTTACTATTAATTATAGTTCTCAAAGAAGTTATTGGTGCATAGTAGCTGTTGAATAATTAGAGATAGTGTATTTACAGCTACCAAACCAGCAGTTTCTGTGCGTAATCTACTTTTGCCAAAAGAAATAGGAATATACTTTTTTGCCAATGCTTTTGTAATTTCTTCGGAAGAAAAATCGCCTTCTGGTCCAATTAAAAGGGTTATATTTTCTGTTGGTTTTACCGCTGCTTTTAAAACTATTTTGTCACTTTCGTTACAATGTGCAATGCAAACTTTTTCACTAAAATCTTGATTTATAAAATCATTGAATTTTATGGGTTCATTTAGTTTTGGCAAGGTAAATTTTAAAGATTGTTTCATTGCAGATTGTATAATTTTATCAAACCGTTCTAGTTTTACAATGCGTCTTTCAGAATTATTACAAATAATAGGTGTTATTTCATCGATACCAATTTCTGTGGCTTTTTCTAAAAACCACTCCATTCTATCGTTTAATTTTGTAGGTGCAATAGCAATGTGCAAGTAATAATTCCAAGGTTTTGGTTTTTCTTCAAAAGCAATAATTTCTGCAATACATTTTTTATCGTTTGCCATTATAATCTTAACATCAAATAAAAAACCTTTTCCATTTGTAATTTTTAGAATATCATTTTCTGTTTTACGCAAAACACGTACAATATGTTTACTCTCAATTTTATCAAACGTTATTTGTTTAGTTGCTGTAGAAATTTCAGAATTGTAAAATAGTTGCATTTTCTTAAAATAGTTTCAAAGTTTAAAAGTTTGTTTCTTGCCAAAATTAAAAGCTAACAAAATTACTGAATACTTTTTTTATACGTTCTTCGTCTTTTATGTATTGTGGGATTAAAATTTTCCCATAACTTTTTAATAGCTTCGTTGTCTTCTAATTCTGGCGTTCTAATACAATTCTCTATACCTAAAGGGGCAAATGTTTTGGTGTATTGATCAAAAATAATTGCATGCACTCCTTTGTTTTGATACTCTGGATGCACACCAATTAAATAAAAGGTAACATCTTTAGAGTGTTTTCTTGCTTTTAATAGATGAAAAATTCCAAAAGGAAACAACGTACCGTTGGCCTTTTGCAAAGCTTCCGAAAAAGAAGGCATTACAATGGCAAAAGCAACTAATTTATTTTGGTCATCCACCACAAACTTAATATACTCGGGGTTTATGAAACTAATATATTTCTTCTTAAAAAAAGCAATTTGTGCATCAGAAATTGGTACAAAAGTAGAT
>CAYWOM010000200.1:0-4247 GCA_964459905.1 uncultured Polaribacter sp.
CCCCAATTACTCCATTGCGCTCTACCATCATAAAGTTTATTCATTTCTATACCATTAATTAGTATTTTTCCGTTTCCAGAATCTAATCCTTTAATTCTAAAAAATGAAGCACTAAACTCAAAAGCAGCAGTTCTTAAAAAGATGTCTCGCGAAGCTTGCAACAAACCAGAAATGTTATCTGCTGCATTTGCTGCCTCATTTAACTCATCGTCTGTAATAGTAATTAAACTTAAATCTTGATCTTGGGTAATATCTCTGTAAAGTAAAATTGTACCTAGATCAATTGTTTTTCCAGAAAATTCTACAGGAAAATTCTGTGTTTCAAAACCCACTAGTTTAATTTTTATAATATAATTTCCGTTGGTAAATTTTTTTAAGCTAAAAACTCCGTCTTTACCCGTTAATTGGCTTGTAGAAGTATTAATTAAGCTTACTATAACATTTTGTAAAGGGATTTCAGAATCGCTATCTACCACAATTCCTTTAACATTGTTTTGTGCATTTATTCCTAAAATTTGACATAGCAAAACACATGTTAACAAGATGTTTTTTATCATACAATTTTATTTTTCTCTTGCTAAAGTTACACATTTATAGTTAATTAGTGTAAAAAAAATAATGTTCAAAAATTTTTCAACTCGGATTTAGTTGTATATTTTTACAAGTAAAAACATGAGAATTAATAAAAACAGCTCCCTTTGTCTATTATTTTTAATATCTATTACTCTTGCTTTTGGTCAGTTTAAAGAAAAAAAATATGCGATTAGAACTGTCGCTTTTTATAATTTAGAAAATTTATTTGATACGATTAACGATGTAACAAAGAATGATGAAGCGAGCCCTATAATGGCATTAAAAACCAATAGATCTAGAGTATATTGGGATAAAATAGACAAACTTGCCAGCACAATTGCACAAATTGGTTTAGAAAAAGCAAAAACAAGCCCAGCAATAATTGGTGTTTCTGAAGTAGAAAATTTAAATGTTTTAGAAGATTTGGTAAAATCGAAACATTTAGTCAAAAAAAATTACGGAATTATACATTATGATTCTCCGGATAAAAGAGGAATAGACGTTGCATTATTATATCAAAAAAAGTACTTTAAACCCATACATCATGAGGTTTTTAATCCTAACATATACAGAAATAACAGAAAAGTATACACAAGAGATCAGTTATTGGTTTCTGGTTATTTAGATGATGAGTTAATTCATTTAATTGTAAATCATTGGCCATCTAGAAGTGGCGGCGAAAAAAAAAGTAGGCCTTTACGAGAGAAAGCAGCATATCAAAACACAAAAATTATAGCACAAATAAGAGAAAAAGACCCGAATGCTAAAATACTAACCTTAGGAGATTTTAATGACGACCCAATAAACACCAGTTTAAAAAAGGTTTTAAAAACTAAGCGCAGAAAAAAAGAGGTTGGTAAAAATGACATTTATAACCCTTATGAAGATATGTTTAAGAGAGGCTTTAACACATTGGTTTATAGAGATAAGATAAACTTATTTGACCAAATTTTAATTTCCGCTCCTTTGTTAGATAAAGGAGCTAAAGATTTTTCTTCCTATAAAATGTTTAAAGCAATGATTTTTAATAAACGTTTTTTAAGCGATAAAAAAGGAAAATATAAAGGATATCCGTTTAGAAGTTTCTCAAATGGAGCATATACTGGTGGATATTCTGATCATTATCCTGTATATTTGTACTTAATTAAAGAAAAAAAAATATAAAAATGAAAATTATGAAAAAAGCAATTTGGGGTATCCTATTTTTAACAAATATATGTATCGGACAAAACTTATTAGAAAAACTTGCTGTTTTTGAAGAAAGTGCTCGTGTTTTTAATGATATGAACTATTCTGTAGACGGCATAGATGGCCATCAATATTTTTTAGATAACTGGGGCACTGGTAAAATAATAATAAACGATACTGTAAATGCTCCCCAAGCGAGAATTCAGTTTGATATGGTTTCTGGAGAACCAATTATTGGTAATTCTACCAAAGAAAACAAAGGTTTTATTTTAAGAGATAAATCGGTAAGTGGTTTTGTAATTAATAATAATAAGTTTATAAGGATTAAATCTAATAAATTTTTAGAAGAAGTAGATAGAAATTACTTTGCTGTAGCGGCTCCTTTACTTTCTGAAAATAATTATCTTATAATTAGTTATAGTAAAATTTTAAAAGAGCCTTATGTATTAAATAATGGTTATAACAACATAGATCAAAACAAAAAGTATGTAAGCCTTAAAAAGTTTTACGTTCTTAATAAAGAGAATAAATATATTGAAATAAAGCTAAAAGAAAAAAGTATCTTAAATGCTTTAGCTGAAAAGAAAAAAGAGTTAAAAAAGCACATCCGATCTAAGAAATTAAATGTAAAAAAAGAAAGTGACGCTGTAAAACTTATTACCTATTACCATTCTTTATAAATTTACAATTCTTACAAAACACAAAACCCCGAAACTGTTTAACTTCGGGGTTTTATTATAAAAAATATTCTGTATATTTTTAGATATTAAAAGAAAAACGGTAAGTATTTGTACCTTTTCCTCTTACTATAATAGTGGTTATAGGAAGTGGTCTTAATACCTTTTTTTATCAGACCAGTCTTTTGCTTCTAACCTGTTTTTAACAAAACTATAATAATCTCCACCATAATACATACAAAATTCTCCGGTGGGTTTTATAAGAAAAAATGCTTCACAAGTTTCTTTTAGCTTAAAAAGTTCATCATTAAGAAAACCAGCATCTTTAATCCATTTTTTTCTATCTGATATAAATTCTACAAAATAAGAGTTTTTAGCATAAACTAATAAATTCTGAGTAGAATATGGCTTTGTAAACCTTTCAGATATTTCTTCTTCTTTGGATAAAATAGTACAAATACGAAAACTATTTATACCTGCTAGAATACAATTTTTTCCGTTTTGTTTAAAATTAATGAGTAAATTCTGATTTTTATTAATTTTAATACCTAAACTTTTTTCAATTTTATTAATAATTACACCATATTCATTTTCATCTAACTGACCATAAAAAGTTTTTCTTGCTGTGTAATTTTCTTTGTTAAGTTGGGTATTAATTTTAAAAACACCTGTAATTTTAGGATCTAAAATAACTTTTTTAGTTGGCGCACAACTCTTACATAAAATTGCTACTAATAAAATTATAATACCCTTTTTCAAATTCAATTATTTTTATCAACATTATAAACTACCGCCTCTTTTTAGGAGCTCTACTCACCTTCTTTTTACGTCTATTAAAAGGTACAGGAACCGCATCATCAAAAGTATTTTTAACCTCTTTAGCGTTTTTATTTTTTTTCCAAGAATTATTTTCTGGTAATAATCTTTTTAACAAATCTTGTCGTCCTACTTTATTCAAAGTATTTTTAATCCAATCTTTATTTTCTTTCTTATACCAAAAGAAAAACTTGTGTTGGTCTTCTTTCTCCTTTTTAGTTTTTGGGGTTTTTGTTGGTTTTAAAGTATACGGATGAAATCCTGAATAATAAATAACCGTTGCAACCGTCATTGGCGTTGGTGTAAACCCTTGCACTTGCTCTAATTGAAAACCCATATCTTTGGTTTCTGCCGCCAAATTTGCCATGTCTTCTACTTCACTTGCAGGGTGACTAGAGATAAAATAAGGAATCAATTGTAAATTCAATTTCTTCTTCATATTTATTCTATCAAAACGCTCTTTAAACTTATGAAAATAAGTGAAAGAAGGTTTTCTCATCAATTTTAAAACAGGATCAGATGTATGTTCTGGCGCTACTTTTAAACGTCCAGAAACATGCTTTGTCATTACTTCTTCTGTATAAGCATCTAATTCTTTTGGGTCTGCATTTTTATTAAATTCTGGCACCAACATATCATGTCTAATACCACTTCCAATAAAGGATTTTTTAATCTTCGGATGTTTATCTACCGCTTGATATAATTCAGTTAAAGGTTTATGAGACGTATCTAAATTAGAACAAATAACAGGCGAAATACAACTAGGCGCTACACACTTGTCGCAAATAGATTGTACTTTTCCTTTCATCTGATACATATTAGCAGAAGGCCCACCAATATCAGATAAATAGCCTTTAAAATCTGGCATATTTGCCACCTTATCAATTTCTTTTAAAACCGATTCTTGACTTCTACTGGCTATAAATTTTCCTTGATGCGCAGAAATTGTACAAAAACTACAACCTCCAAAACATCCTCTGTGAATATTTATTG
>CAYWOM010000201.1:0-4222 GCA_964459905.1 uncultured Polaribacter sp.
TATTACCAATCATATCATTATTTAAAACACCTATAATTTCCCAACCTTTTTCTTTGGCATATTTTGCTAAACCAGCGCCTCCAAACAACCCTTGCTCTTCGCCAGATAAACCAACGTAAATAATGCTGTTTTTAAAGGTGTATTTGCTTAAAACTCTTGCGGCTTCTATGGTTGCTGCCATACCAGAAGCATTGTCATTTGCACCGGGTGCATCTGTTGTAAAATCCATTGTATCGCTTGCTCTAGAATCTATATCGCCACTCATAATTACAAATTTATTGGGGTATTTTGTGCCTTTTTGTATGGCAACTACATTTACAATCCAAGCATCATGCGGCACTCTTTTATTGCCTTTTTTAGTGACAAAATCTTTTTGATAAAAAACATCTAAACAATTGTTGCAGTTGTTAGAAATACTTTCAAATTCAGCTTTTATCCAACGTCTAGCAGCACCAATTCCGCGGGTATTAGAAATAGTATCAGAAAAGGTGTTTCTTGTGCCAAATTCTGTTAAGGTTTTAACAGCTACTTTAATTCTATCTGCAGAAATTGCATTTATAATATCGTAAATTTTAGCATCTGTTTGTGCCGAAATTGAAAATGTAATCAATAAAAATAAGAGTGTAAATTTTTTCATGAGTTTATGGTTTAAAGTGCCAAAAAGGTATTGTTATAATTCGCTCTTCTTCTAGCTGTTTGTTTTTTTTAGAATATGATTTAAAATCTAAGCTTAAAAGATGTTTTCCGTCTTTTAGGTTTTTTAAAGAATATACTGTTTCTAGGCCTAGTTGATTGTGTATTTCCGTCGCTATAAAATCGGTATCTAGATAAATGCTATCAATTTTTAAAGTATAGGTTTTTTTAAATGCATTTAGATATTTAGTAATCAGACTGTCTTTTACATCATCATCTTTATGTATTAAAAAGAAGTTACTACTAAAGCCTCTTTTATCCTTTTTTGGAACTAAATCTATATTTTGCTCTAGAATTAAATTTTCGGTTATTTTTCTAAAAGGGATAAATATCTTTAAGTAATTTGTGGTTACAATCTTAGATTGAATGGCAGCGCCTCGTACATATTGATCGGCTGCTAAAGTGTTATAATAATTGTTCTTATTTGCATAATAACTATAAGAGGTATCTTTTTTAGAAATGTAATTAGATCTTACATGATGAATAGTTGTTAGCAAAAAAGTTGTAATATAAATTGGCGTAAGTATCATTAAAATTCTTTTGCCAAACTTATTGTCTAAAAAATTATATACTAGAGGTCTGTATAAAAAAGAAAGTGTAATTACACTGAAAATTTTATAGAGAGGTAGGTATAAAAAAGAGATCCATTCTACTTTCTTTAAATAACCTTGTGTAATAAAATCTATAAATATAATAAAGGATAATAATAGAAAAAACAACACAAAAAACCCTAATAATGCTGGCCCCATCATTTCAGAAAAAAAACCAGACTCCATAAACAAAGTCCCAGCCAAAAAAATTACTAAAAAAATGATAAAGAATGAGATAATATAAAAGAGAGATAAAAATGTTACCGCAAATAAAACACTACAATAGTTTTCTAAACTACCAATATATTTATCAAAAGAGCCAACCTTTTTTTTTAAATGATCTGTAAAACGTTTTTTGTAATTTAAAGAGTCGTAATCTATTTCCCCAGAGACATATCGCAACCCAATGGCACCAATCCACAAGCCACGTAAAATTACATGAATTACTAAATTTACAATAAGAACATAACAAGATATTAGGCCAACTCTATAAAAGTGTTTGGCATAGCTCTCTATTGCTTCAGCTTCATTTAATGCCGTATTTAAAGGTTCTATTGAAGAAAATAATCCAAAAATAGCAAACCCAGAAATCAGTAATTCTAACTGCCAACTGTCTTGTTGTAAATTGTCTAGCAATTCCTTGAATTTATTATTTGTGTAATCGTTTTTCATCTTCCTTTTTTTTTGAAAGATACAGACTTTCTAAAAATAAAAAACCACTTCATAGTAAATGAAATGGTTTTTGTCTTAAATTAGAATTATTACGTATTCTTTGTTTTATTCTTTGTCTAATTTTTTAGTAAGATTAAAACCAACAAATAAGCCAATGCCGGCCATTAAGAAAATTGTACCTGGGTAAGCAACTTCATCATCTACACCTAAATTATAATGTAAAATGGATGCAATAAAAATACCGATTCCAATTCCCATTAATAAAACAGCTAAATTTAAGATAAAAACTTTCCAAAAAGGCGCTGCGTTTTTAGGGGTTCCTTTCATAAAAATACTGGCATCTACACCTTTTTCTATGAGTGCTAAGCGTTCTTTGTTTCTTGTAGATAGGTATAAATAGAATACTCCAAAAATTACTAAAAACATGGTTAATGGTATAAAAATCTCTCCGTTCATGATGTGTTGTTTTAAATGATTAATTTTAGTGTGTTTGTAGCTTTGACGTTATTATTAAAATAAAGGTTACATAAAAAGTTGAAAAAAGTTTTTTTAAAAAAACTGTAACCTATTTGTAAAAGATACTGTCAAAGATAAAATGACCAACAAAACCGACCAACTTTATATTACAAAAGTAATCAATGGAGACACAAATGCTTTTGCGTATCTTGTTGATAAATATAAAGATATGGTGTTTTCTTTGGCATATAAAATAACAAAGAATAGAGAAGAAGCAGAAGAGGTTAGTCAAGATACATTTATAAAAGGCTATAAAAATTTAGAGAAGTTTAAAGGCGATGCTAAATTTTCTACTTGGTTGTATAGAATTGCATATCACGCAAGTTTAGATGCTATTAAAAAGAATAAAAAGCACCAAAATACGTTTGAAATTAATGAAATTACATTCAACCAAATTAAATCTGTTGATACTATTTTAGAAGGTATAGAAAGAATAGAACGTGCTAAAATTATGGACAATTGTTTATTGAAATTGCCCGAAGAAGAGCGATCTATTATTTGGATGTTTTATTATGATGAGTTAAGTTTAAGAGAAATTATTGAAATAACTCAAAAATCGGAAGCCAATATAAAAGTAAAGTTACATAGAGCTAGAAAAAAACTATTAACAATTGTAGAAGAAAATATATCACCAGAAATTTTAAGCAATTATGGGAGAAAATAAGCATATTAAAGAATTAGATACTTTTGCAAAAAAGTATGTAAAAGAAATTAAGCAAGAAAAGCCATCGTTAGATTTTACTGTTTCTATAATGCAAACAATTGCTAAAGAAACGATTAGTGAAGTTTTTAAACCCAAAGTGTTAATTTCTAAAAAGGTATGGTTTGCTGTTGCTGTATTGGTTTTTATAGCTCTTTTTATTCCTTTTAAAGGATCACAAAAAAAAATAATACACCTTCCTGAATTTAATTTTTCTTTTTTAGATAAAATTCAATTCCCTAATGTATTAGAAATATTTTCTGTTTCTAATACGGTTTTATATGCAGTGGTTTTCTTTGGTTTGATGTTTATTGCACAAGTAGTTTTCTTAAAAAATCATTTTAATAAACGATTTGACTAAAGCAGGCTTGTTTCTTAAAATGATAAATATAAAATATGATTAGGGTTCTTGTTTGTAATAAAGTAAAAAATAGGCGTTTTTTTGTTTTCTAATTCTATTATAAAATTTTCTTCTGTAAAAATATTGGAAACGTAATTGTCAATATTTTTTTGATTAAGAATACCAATGAGAAACGAACAAAAAAGTACTTACTTAATATTGATAATAGTTTTGAGTTTTGTATTCTAGACTGTTTTAATTTTAGCAATTTTTACATAAAAAAAAGTTAAGAACGATATTTAATCTTTAACTATATAACTATAGCTTATTTGAACTTTGCTATTTAACAATAAATGAACATCATAAATTCCCTTTTTTTTAAATGTGTGTTTTAATAAAAGTCTATTTTTTTTTAATTCAATTTTAGGTCTTATTATTTTACTTTGTGAGTCCTTTACAATTAAGAGTTGAATTTTGTTTATGGGTAACATTTTTATAAGATTATAGCTCATTTTTACTTCTTTATTTATATAAATTTCATTTTTTATTTTTGTTGGTGAAATAGCAATAATTCCGTTTTTAAAAACATCTCCATAAACCAAAGGTGCATTTATAAAGTTGTCTATAGAAAGTGTATAATTAGTAATAAGTAACCACTTTTTTTCTAAAGGAAAATGATTTATATTAAGCAATGGGGACAGAACTTGCAAA
>CAYWOM010000202.1:0-4216 GCA_964459905.1 uncultured Polaribacter sp.
GCCAAGGAGTAGGGCAGTTGTCTATTCTTCTAAAAACACCACTGTCTACTAATGGTTTTGTGGTAAAATGTTCCCACATAAAATAATCTGCTTCACCATTTGTTAAGGCATCAATACCGCCTTGCAAATTACCAATTACTTTAAATTTTAGTTTGCTAACATCCCAACCTTGGTTGTGTGCATTTACAATGGCCATTAAATGAGAACCAGAACCAAACCTACTAATGGCAATGGTTGCGTTTTTTAAATCTTCAATTTTTTTAAAAGACGATTTTGCACTTACATGTATGCCCCAAATTAAAGGAGTTTTAACAAAGGTTTGTACAATTTTAGACGGGTTACCAGCAGCAATATCTTTAATAATTCCTTCGGTTAAAACAATTGCAATATCTACAGAACCATCTCTTAAAGCTTTGCACATTTGCCCTGTGCCTCCAGGATAATCTTGCCAACGCAGGTTTATATTTTCTTTAGAGTATGCTTTGTTTTTAAGCGTTAAATACCAGGGGTAGTTAAAGTGTTCGGGAACACCACCAACTTTTAAGTTTGTCATATTACAATATCAATCTACAGTAAAAATAATAGTTTGTTCGTTTTCTAGAGTTCCGTTTTCATAGAATAATGGAATTGTAAATGAAAATTCTGGGCAACCATCAGTATTCTCTTCACTGTACAAAGATCCAGTTGAAAATCTATACGTCCCTTTTTCTTTAAATATTAATCCAAAATTAGAAGAATAAAACTCGGTATTTTGGTCGTATATTACGGTTGATGAAATATCGCCATATGCTGTTGTTACCGTACCGGTTTTTTCTATATAAGAATCATCAAAATCAAAGCCTTCATATCGAATAGCGTTAATTTCTACTTCAGCAGTAAAATAATGTTTCATTTGGTAAGTTTCATCAATCTTAAAATTAATAATATTTCCTTCACTATCTTTTAATTGATTTTTTACGGATAGTGAAATCCAAATAGTATCATTTACTTTTAAATTAGTTAAGTTATCAATTTTAACAGGAACTTTTTCAGTGTAAAATCTATTAGTTTCGTTCTCGCAAGGATTATTATAACATGTAGTAGCAGAGAAAATAAAAAAGATTGATGTTAATAAAAAATAGTAATAAATTTTTTTCATAGATTTTTATTTTATTAATTTATCAAGCGTATATTTAATTAAATCGGTTATCACTTTACTATGGTTTTTACTAAAAGTACCCGCAGCTCTGTTGGCAATTATGGCATTCATAGACACAGCTTTATGCCCTAATAATTTAGATAAGCCATAAATTGCAGAAGTTTCCATTTCTAAATTTGTAATCTGGTTTCCATCAAAATTAAAACTATCAATTTTAGCATTTAATGTGGCATCTTCTAAAGGCAAACGCAAAATTCTTCCTTGAGGACCATAAAAGCCACCAGTAGTTGCTGTAATTCCTGTAAATGTTTTTTCTGAAGCTAGTTTTTTTAAAAGTGCTTGGCTACTTTTAATTAAAATTGGCTGTCCTTTTTTAGCACTCCAATTGGTGTGTTTTATAAAAGCATTTTCAATTTTAGGATTCGAAATAGTATTAATTTGATAGGAGTGAAGCATTCCGTTTAAGTCTAATCCGTGCGAACTTATCAAGAAAGAATCTACCGGAATATCTGCTTGCAAAGAACCCGAAGTACCGATTCTAACAATGGTTAACACTGTTAGATCTTTTTTTGGCTGCCTGGTTTCTAAATTAATATTTACCAAGGCATCTAGTTCATTTAAAACAATATCTATATTATCTGGGCCAATACCTGTAGAAATTACAGAAATTCTTTTTCCATTATAAATACCAGTAGTTGTTTTAAATTCTCTTTTTTGAGTGGTAAACTCTATGCTATTAAAATGTTCCGATACTTTATCGACTCTATTTTGGTCGCCAACAAAAATTATAGTATTGGCAATGTTTTCTGGTCTTAAATTTAGATGATAAACACTTCCATCTGTGTTTAAGATGAGTTCAGATTCTTTAATACTCATTTTAAGATGTTATTTGTAGCAATTTTTTGGTACTGTTGTTATACAAAAAACTATATTTTTTAGAACCGCCAAGATACGAATTATCCGAACGTAACTGACTGTAAAAATTTAGTTGATTTTTTAAAACCTGAACTCCGTTTTTAGAGAGTTTAATAGGATTGTAGGAAATAAATAATTTTTGCAAACGATCTATTTTGTGGTCATATTGTAAATCTCCAAAACCATACATTTTTTCTGTTTTTAAAAGCTGGCTTACAAGTTGTTTTTTTGATGAAAATTGATGTGTGTTGGCCGTTTTTAAAATGGTGTTTTCTATAGTATTTAAACCGTTTTCTAAAGAAGGAAAACGTTGTAAATGAGCTTCTAAAGCTGTTGCTAAATATTTAAAAGGACTTGTGGTGTTAAATTTATATATGGTTTCTAAGCGTAGTGGGTTGTTAGAACAATATAACTGCCAAATATAATCTGCATATTCAATATCATCTTGTGTTAATTCAACTTTATTCTTGTAATGATTACTAATTTGCTCTTTAGACAAGTCTGATAAACCATGCATTTTATTACTACCTTTAATTGTGCCACTACAAACTAAAGAAATATGATATCCTTTTCGATAGCGTTTTAACCAACTTAAAACTGCAATCATATTAACCTGACAAAATAAATCGTATTCAAACCACAATACAATTTCTTTTTGCTCTTTTTTGTTACAAAGGTTTCTATACTCTTTTACAGTATAATTAATAAAATTTTGTTTGCTAATTTTGTATGAATTCTTAAAAAAATCATATCGGTTTTTCCAAAATCTTTCGCTGCCAACATCTGAAGTGGTTTTTCCTTCGCATAACATTTCTCTCCAAGTAATAAAATCGCCAGAAAAACCCAGTTTTTTTAGATAATTAGTAGTACTATCTCCATTTGTAATATGTAATATAGACTCTCTCATAATTAAAAAAAGAACGTTTTTTTTGAGAATTTATTATATTTAAATATATTAATTATCCTCCAACTCGTTTTACTTTAAATCCCTTTTCTGTTAACATGGTCATTATTTTATCTCTATAATCGCCCTGAATAATAATTTTATCGTCTTTAAAACTACCCCCAACAGACAATTTTGTTTTAATTTCTTTTGCCAAAATTTTAAAGTCGGCCGTGGCGCCTGTATACCCTTCTAATATAGTAATTGGTTTTCCTTTTCGTTTTTCGTATTTACATATAATGGGTGCTTCTTGTAACCAAATATTCGATTTTTCTTTTTTTTTAGTTATCGTTTCTTTGTGTTCTGGAAACAATCCTTTTAGTTGCTCTTTTAAATCCATTTTTATAATCTTTAGTTCTCAGTATTTAGTCTGCAACTAATTGCAAGCTATTACTAAAAAAAACCTACTATTTTTTAAGGCCTAATTCTTTTAAACGTTCATCTAAAAATTCACCTGCAGTAATAGCATCAAACTGTTTTGGGTTGTTTTCATCGATACAATTTTCTAAAACATCTAGTTTCATATTGGAAATTGGGTGCATAAAAAACGGAATGGAATATCGAGAATTACCCCATGCTTCTTTAGGAGGATTAACAACTTGGTGAAGAGTAGATTTAAGTCGGTTGTTTGTTAGCCGTGACATCATATCGCCCATATTAATGATTAGCTCGTCTGGTTCGGCAAACGCATCAATCCATTTTCCTTGATTTGTCATGACTTGCAAACCCTTTCCTTGAGCACCCATAAGTAAGGTAATTAAGTTTATGTCTCCATGTGCAGCAGCTCGGAGCGCGCTTTGCGGCTCTTGTGTTATTGGCGGATAATGAATTGCTCGCAAAATGGAGTTACCATTGGCAATAAAAGCATCAAAATAATGCTCCTCTACTTTTAAGTGAATTGCAATTGCTTGAAGCACATGTTGAGCTGTTTTTTCTAGGAGCTCATAGGTGTGTTTTCCCACTTCATTGAATTTAGGGCACTCGTTCACAAGTAAGTTTTCGGGGTAAAGCTTTGTAACATGATTTTCATATTGTCCAAAATGCCAAAACTCTTTTAAGTCTCCTACCGTTCTGTTTTTAGCGTGCTCTTTTCCAAATGAAGTGTATCCTATTTGTCCCCCTCCACCTTCGACCTCATATTGTTTTTTAATTTCTAGTGGAAGTTTAAAAAAGCTCCTGATTTCGCAGTAAAGAGCTTCCATGAGTTCAGAAGACAGAAA
>CAYWOM010000203.1:0-4207 GCA_964459905.1 uncultured Polaribacter sp.
ACTAGCATTTAGTTTAAAATTTTTAATTTTTGCGTTCCAATCTGCGCCAACAGAAATTGCTTTTCCTTCTAATTTTGTTTTAGAAATACTACTTGCCGTATTTAAAATAGTATCATAACCATAACTATAGTTTGTAAAGTTTACTTTTGCTTTAAACTGCCCAAGTACATATTTAGAATTAAAATCGAGGTTTAATTCGTTGTTTGTAATTACACTTTTTGCATTGTTTTTAGAAGCTCCAGAAGCATTTTGTTCACCAAAAATGGCTGTAGTTGTTGTAGTTTGTGTAAAGTTATACTCTTTAGTTTCAGTAGTAAAAATATGGCCAATTTTTAAATTGCTAAAATCTTTTTCCTTAAGGCTGTCTTTGCTAGATAGTAATTTATAACTATGCTCAAAGTAAGCCCTCGTTCCATCAAACTGATTTTCAGCATCCACTAAATTTACATCTAAACGCGCTCTTGTGTCAAAATTTGGATCTTCATTTATAAAGTTTGCCAAATCATCTGTGGTTAGTCCTCCATTTTCTTGATTAAAAAAATCTTGCGATGTTAAATGCCCTCGAATTTCGTATTGATTTTTTTTAGTTCTGTAGTGAAACGTACCTCTAAAATTACCATTACTAACCAATGCCCTTCTGTAAGCGCCTAAAGAACGAATTCCTTTATATGAAAGAGATACATTTAATCTTTTTGAAAAATTTACCGTAAACAAAGCGTCTAAAACTTGGCCTTGTTGTAAGCCAGTTCTATATAGAATTTCTGTGGTTGGTGTTGGAACTTCGTAATATTTTATTTCATCAACATCTAAATAACTAAACTGTTTTGCTGTAAAACCAATATCTGGTAAAACGCTTACATTATTAAAAGAATAGCCTAAATTATTAAATGTTTGTCCTTGATTATGAAAAGATAATAACTCAAAATTATCGGTTCTTAAATAATTAAATTTATATTCTTTTTTAATAGTTAATATAGTGTCTATGTGGGTAGTATCTCTTTTGTGAGAAAAGATTTTATAGTCTGTGTATTTTGTTTTTCCAGAGAGTTTTACGGTAATTTCGCCCGAATTATTTAAGGTGTCATTCGCAATATTAGTTAAGTTATTAAAACCAGTTCCTTTTTGTGTTGGTTTAATAACTCTTTGCGAAAAAGCAGTATTTAATCCAAAGAAAGTAAGTGTGAAAAGTAAAAATAATTGTTTATTCATAGTAAATTTCTACAAAAGCAAATGTAAAATAATAAAACGATACTTAATGTGAATAATTTCATTAGAAAATGTTAATTATTAAATGACCTTTCAAATATATTTTAATTTTAATGATGTTGTCATTCCTGTAAAAACAAGATTCTAAAAGAAAAAGATTTCCTTTCTTTGTAAGATGTTAAAACTAAATTTTAGCGGATTGTTTTTAGAAGCAGGTACAGATGAAGCTGGTAGAGGTTGTTTATCTGGACCTGTGGTAGCTGCTGCTGTAATTTTACCTAAAAATTTTTCACACCCATTTTTAAACGATTCTAAACAGCTTTCAGAAAAAAAACGAGAAGAATTACGCCCCATTATAGAAAAAAATGCAGTGGCTTTTGGTGTTTCATTTGTTTGGCAAGACGAAGTAGATACCATTAATGTTTTACAAGCCTCAATAACAGGCATGCATCGTGCTATTGACGCCCTTAAAATTACACCAGAATTTATTATTGTAGACGGTAATAAATTTAGAAATTATAAAGAAATTCCGCATGAAACCATTGTAAAAGGCGATGCAAAATTTATGAGTATTGCGGCCGCTTCTATTTTGGCAAAAACTTATAGAGATGATTATATGGTAAAAATTCATAAAGAATTACCAATGTATAATTGGGCAAAAAACAAAGGGTATCCAACCAAAGAACATCGAAATGCAATACGTAAATTTGGTGCAACAAACCACCATAGAAAAACATTTAAACTTTTACCAGAACAAACAAAATTAGATTTATAGCTTTATAAATATTGCTGTTTTTAGAAGCTATTTCCTGCTTTCGCTACTCGCTGTTTCGTGCCTCAACGAGCTCAAACAAACCGCTCTATCAGGGCTAAGTGTATTTGCCAAATTTTAGCAGTTTAATTTTAGAAACACATGCATTTAATTTGGCTTTATTTAAAAACTTCAACTATTTTTACGGTCTCAATTTTACAAGATGATAAAAAAAACACGTGCAGAAATTACCAAATGTATTCTTCATAAAGTAGCCAATAAATTTAATAGTGGAAAAAATGTTTTTTCTCAAGATTTAATTCGTTTCGATCAAGAAGGGTACGATTTAATGAAAAATTTTCTATTAAAACCATTTGGCAGTTTAACACAAAGTTATCGTTTTTCGCATCATGCAGATGTACGTTTAAATGAGCTAAATAATTACGCTTCAGAAGTCTTTAAAGAAGAAAGCTCATTTATAGAATATTCTAAAAATATTGTAAATCATTTGTATGAACAATCTAATTCTGCACAAATAAAAACAGGCGATGTTTTAATTGTTTTTATAGAAGGTATCGAATATAAAGACATCTTAACAGAAGCTGTTGGTGTTTTTAAAATTGAGAATAAAGTAGATTTTTTTCAAACCTATTTAGACGATAATGAGAGTTTTGATGTAGTAGTTCAAAAAGGAATATCAACAAAAAAAATAGACAAAGGTTGTTTAATTTTAAACACATCAGATACCGAAGGCACTGTAGTTTTGTCTGTAGATAACAATAATTACGATGCCCAATATTGGATTAAAAATTTCTTAAGTATAAAGCTTGCAGACGATTATAATTCGCATACTCAGAGTTATTTAGAAATGTGCAAAGAATTTTCTGAAGAGGTTATTAAGCCAGAATTAGGCATGAAAGAGCAGGGTAATTTTTTGGCAAATACGGTAGATTATTTTAAAGAAAATGAAGCCGTCGATTATGCCACTTTTAAAGATGAAGTTTTTGAAGAAGAAAAGCATAAAGAAAAATTTGACGATTTTAAAAAGCATTTCGAAACCTTAAACGATGTATTAATCAGAAATAATTTCGATGTTTCTGGCGTTGTTTTAAAGAAAGAAAAAAGCAAGCTAAAAACCGAAATAAAACTAGATACCAACATCAATATTAAATTAGATGTAGATGCGCCAGAAGCGGCTTCAGAATATTTAGAACGCGGCTATGATGAAGAGAAAAAGATGAAGTTTTATAAAGTGTATTTTAACGAAGAAAAATAATTTTGCTGATTGTTGTGTGTAATTTGTGTTTGGTATAGTTGAATAAAATAGCATCTAATTTCTTACGTAAAAATTGAAAATGAAATTGTAGAATTATGTACTAATCACCAACCAAAACTTCATCAACTTCAAATAAAACCTTAAAATGTTTTAAAATTTTCTCTTTCACTTCTTCTTGGTTAATTTCTTTGCCTAATTCAGAAGCCATGGAGGCTACTGCTTTTCCTTTAATTCCACAGGGAATAATATGATCGAAATACCCCAAATTAGTATTTACATTTAGTGCAAAACCATGCATGGTTACCCAGCGTGAAGAACGAATACCAAGCGCACAAATTTTACGAGCAAAAGGTGTTCCAACATCTAGCCAGACGCCAGTTTCGCCATCACTTCTTTCGCCTTTTAAACCATATTCTGCAATGGTTAAAATAATTGCTTCTTCTAATAAACGCAGATATTTATGTATGTCTGTAAAAAAATTTTCTAAATCTAAAATTGGGTAGCCTACAATTTGCCCTGGTCCATGATAGGTAATATCGCCACCACGATTTATTTTATAAAAAGTAGCTTCTTTTTCTTTAAGCTGTTTTTCGTTTAATAAAAGATTCTTTAAATCGCCACTTTTACCCAAGGTATATACATGTGGATGCTCTACAAACAAAAAATAATTTTTTGTAGCATTTTTATGATTGTTTCTTCGGTTATCAAATTTAATATCAACAATTTCTTGTAATAATTTGGTTTGATACTCCCAAGTTTCTTTGTAATCTTTTACAGATAAGTCTTTTAAAAGGATGTTTTTGTTCATAATTTAGACTGTAAATATAAATATTTGATGCTATTAAAAAAACCTCATTAATTAAAAATTAACGAGGTTTTTTATGAATAAAAATTATAAAACTATCCTAAAAAAGGATATTTAAAATCTTGTGGTGTTACAAATGTTTCTTTAATCATTCTTACAGAAGTCCAAC
>CAYWOM010000204.1:0-4202 GCA_964459905.1 uncultured Polaribacter sp.
ATAATTTTTCTATTAAGTTTACCTTATGAATAAAGAAATTTTCATCTCTTAATAAAGCACCATCTGCGCCTAATCTTTCTTTTTCTTGGTGAATTTTTTCATCTAATTGATAATCAAAATCGATGGTATCTTTAGGATTCTTTAAAGTATCTTGATAACTCTTAATTTTATAAGGAACATTAGCATATACAAATACATTTTCTGTAAAATTTTCTGCTAATTTATTCGGATAATAACTTTCTATAAATTCTAAAAACTTTAATAAATATATAATTTGGTGATCTCCCCAATATCCAATGTAAGACCAAGGATCGTTTTCTTCTATAACTTCCCAATCGAAACCATCTTTAGTTACTCTATAAGGATTATAACCATCAAAAGTAGTAGCGTTTAAAAATTTATAAATCATACCTTCAATAAACTCTGGATATGAGTGTGCTAAAGATTCCCAGTTCTGAAAAATATCTCTCCAATTACCTTCGTAATCTAAAATTTTAGAACCATCTACTTCACTTCTTGTGTTAATAGAAAACTTGTTCCAAGGTCTACTTGGATCTCCATGTCTTCTACTAAACTTTAAAGGTAAATATTCGTAACAAAGTCTTTTAAAATTTGCATCATCGTCTTTATCTGCAATATTTTTTATAAAATCTACCTTAAATATTTCTGGTAAGCTATTTAAAATTTCTTCTTTCTTTTTAGTAACTTTCTTATTTGCTTTTGCAATGTATTTTACAAAGTCTCCTTTTTCAATTTGATAGTTGTTATCAAAAATACCACCTCGCATAATATTAAAAAGTGTATTTGCAAAATGTCTGGTATTTCTTGGTTGATTATTCCCTAACTGTAAACCATCGGAAGAAGCTACTAATTGTACTAATTTCTCTGAACCAGCTTCGATATCTTTTTGAATTACCCCAGCTAAATCTTTATTATTATTAATTTTCTCTTTTATTCCTTGAATAGAACTGCTATTTTGATTCACATTTGCAATTACCAAGTGGCTGTTTTATTTGCTTCTAAGCTTAGATTTTGAATTGTAAAATACGCTCCTTTTTCTGCCTTTACATCTATTTCTTGGGTAATTTCTTCTCCTTTTCTAAATGCATTTAATTGTAATGAAGAGATTAAATAGGTAGGGTTTTTAACACCCGAAGACCACACTGTATTTGCTTTTAAAGCTTCACTAGGTTCTGCTTTATCTACAATAACAGCACTTAGTGCAAAAATACCTAAACCGGTTTCTTGTTCTAACTCGCATTTTTTATAAGCATCTACTAAATTACTACTACTATTTTGAAAATCTGAAGAAAGACCATGTGGTAGTATGTTTTGAATTCCGTCTAAAATACTTACCTCAATTTTAGTAGCTGTGTTATTTAATAAAGTAGATTTTTTAACAAAACCAAATTTGTTGCTACTATTCCATTGGTATTGAAAAGTAAGTCCTAAATCTTCGTTTATTTCTTCGAAAATTATTTTGTTTCCGTAGTTGTTTTTGTATAAATTTCTTTTAATGGCATATACACCTTCATATTTATTTGAAAATGGTTCCCAAAGAAATGTTTTATCATCTTTATGAACTTGAACAATAGTTTTACTACCCGTTATTTCTGAAGATTCTGTTATTTTATCATCTGTATAATAGGGGAAAAACGAGTTATCAGAATTTTTTCTACCAGCAGATAAACCTCCGTTACTCGAAATAAACATCCAATGATTAGAATTACTAACAAGACTCATAAAAAAAGGTCTCATTTTATTGCTATTGGATATTTTGTAATATACCTCATTCTCTATATTTACTAATTCTCCTTTAACTTCTAACGAAGGATTGTAGGCTTTGTTATTACCTATAAAAATGGTATTTTTTGTCATAAAAATTAATCTTAATACATATTTAAATTAATATGTTTTTTTGTTTTGAAATGATGTTGTGTTGTGTTGTGTTGTGTTGTGTTGTGTTGTACTATGTTGTTTTTTAATCGTAAAAATTGAGTTAATGCTTAAATAAACACTAACTCAATTTATATATTATTGGTAGACTCTTACGTAATCTACATACATTGTTTGTGGAAAAACTGTTTGGCTGTTAGGATTACCGGCAAATGAGCCTCCTACAGCAAGATTCATTATTATGTAAAATTCGTTACTATCAAAAACCCAATCTCCTGTAACATCTGCTGGCGTAATTTGGTTGTATAAAACATTATCTACATAAAAATTAATGTATTTTGGTCCCCACTCAATTCCAAAAATATGAAAATCGCTATCAAACCTATCGTTCTCTAAAGTATAGCTTTTTGTAATTGCTTCTCCGGCAGAATATCCAGGCCCGTGAACACTACCATGTACTGTGGCTGGTTGTTGTCCTCTATTTTCCATAATATCTATTTCACCTATTTGTGGCCAAGTTACTGTTGCGTTAGCATCATCACCTAATAACCAAAATGCAGGCCAAATTCCTTGTCCCCAAGGTAGTTTAATTCTTGCTTCATACCTACCGTATTTATTTTGAAATAAACCTTTGGTTAAAATTCTACCAGAAGTATATCCAGCACCCATAAAAGATTCTTGCTTGGCTGTTATTTCTAACATTCCGTTTACTAAAGTTACATTCTCTGGACGATCTGTATAATTTTGTAATTCATTATTTCCCCAACCATTAACACCAGTACCTGTATTGTACATCCATTTGGTTGCATCTGGTAAACTATCAGTTGCAGAGATTCTATTAAAATTGTCTTCCCAAACTAATTTATCTAGTGTTGTTATGGTTTGAGTTTCGCCAGTTTCACAACTATAATTAATTAAAATTAGTGCTACTAAAAAGTATTTACTAAACGATTTTATTTTATTTTTATGTATCAAATTCATTTTTTATTTTTTAAGATTTTAAAGTCTGTTTATTGTTTATAAAAATAAATATTATCTACAAAAATAGAGGTTACAGTTGCATCTGTTACATATACAAGTTGTGCTAGATTAGCTCTTGTACTTAGGCTTATAAAACTAGATAATGGAACATCTATACTAACCCAACTACCATTTACTAAAGGAATAGAAGAACTTGCTGTAAATCTAATTTCTCCTGCTCTATCATTACCACCTCCAAAAACATTATCAGCTCCAAGGTCTTGTAATTTAACGGTTAAAAAATCGCCAGGTTTAAGAGTGCTTTCAATTAAAACATCTAAGTGAAAATGGGTCATTAAAGAAGCATCTATAGTTTTACTTCCTTGAAACTCTGTACCCACAAAGTTTAATTGTGTATATTTTATAATTTTATTGCCATTAACATCAATATCATCTTGCCCTTGTGTTGTTTGGAATGGTGCCCAATATCCATTAAAATAATCTACTGGCTCATTAGTATATGAATCACTGAAAATAGAAATTACATCTGCAGCAAGATTTGTTGGTATTGGAGCTACGTCTGTAGAATTAACTTCTAAAGACCCATGTGCAACATCACCACCTAACTCTGCAGTTATAGTTGTACTACCACCAGAAATTAAATTAACTTCTGCTCCGGTTGCAGTGGCTACACTTGCGTCTGAAGATAAAAAGTTGAAATAATTAGGTGAAATATTAAAACTATCATCAGTACCATTTGGCATATTAAAAGTTACACCAACGCCATCTATAGATAGTTTTTCTCCAACAAATGCAACTCCAGATGCATCTTCTCCATTTTTAATAAAAGGTCTTTTTTGTCCTAAAGTACCTAGTTTTTCATATTTTAATTCATCTATCCAAAAGGTATAACCAACAGGGTTTGTCGTAAAAGTATCGCCATTAACAATAACTTCTTCTCCTTCTGGTCCTTCTGCATACCAAAACATTCCTTGTTCTTGGTTTAAAACGGATGCATTAGGAATAGGAATAATATATTTTACCCAGTTGGTAGATAATTGTAAGCCTTTTTTACTGACTTCAAATTTATTTTCACCAAAATCTTGACCAAAACCTATATCATTTAATTTTGCCGCTTTTGTTGCTTTTGCCCAAAAGGTAAGCGCATCATAACCTGATAAATCTCTACCACCATTATCGTCTCTAAAAATAGCACCTGCATAAGCACCTCTTGCATCTCCAACATTGGGCACATCGAAACGCATAGATGATGTTCCAGAGTATTTGGTTTCGGTATCTACAGAAAAAGCCTCTTGTTGAGAATCTGCGTACGGTTAATATTCTAG
>CAYWOM010000205.1:0-4201 GCA_964459905.1 uncultured Polaribacter sp.
GGTAGAGTTGGGGTAATGGCTCATGAACTTGGTCATTTACTTTGCGGTTTGCCAGATCTTTATGATACAGATTATACTTCTAGAGGAACTGGAAGATGGGATCTTATGGCTGGCGGAAGTTGGAACAATGGTGGCCATACACCAGCACACCCTACGGCATGGTGTAAAGAAAAATGTGGGTGGGTAACTCCAACCACCGTTTTTAATGGCAATAAAAGTATTGTTTTAAAACCATATCATAACAATAAAGATATTTTTAAACTACCAATTGGTAGTGCAAATAGTAAAGAATATTTTTTGTTATCTAACCGTCAAAAAAATGGATTTGATAGTCATATTCCTGGAGAAGGAATGATTATAGAACATGTAGATAATAATAAAGGAAACAATACAAACGAAAACCATTATCTGGTAGATATTGAACAAGCAGACGGTAATAGACATTTAAATTTAAATTCAAATAGTGGCGATGCTGCAGATGCTTTTCCACAAGCTGCTAATAATAAATTTGATAATGGGTCTACGCCAAATAGCAAAACATACGCCAATACCAATTCTAAAGTAAGTGTTACTAACATAACTAGATCTGGTAATAATATTACGGCCAATGTTGCTGCTGGGTCTGGTGGAAGCTCTTGGGTAACTAAAAAGGTTTTAAGAACTTTTGCAACACCACATTCTAAAAATGCGTGGGCGTATATTGACAGTGTAGGGTGGAGAAAAGTAGATACACTTACTACAAATGGTGTTACAAATACCTTTGTTTTATTAAATGAAGCTCGCGCAAATAATCTTACTGTAAGAGTAAACATTGATAGTTCCAAAATAAAAATAGCATACTTAAATTAATCAATACTAATTATTAAAAATAAAAATTATGAATTTTTCAAACAAAAAAGTTTTAAGAACATTTGCATCACCTCATACTAAAAATGCTTGGGCATATATTGAAGGTATTGGGTGGAGAAAATTAGGACAATTATCTACAGACGGAGTTACAAATTTGTTTGTAATGCTTAATGCTGCAAGAGGTAATAATAAGACCGTATCTGGTACTATAGATGCCGGAAATAAAATTAGTATTTTATATCTTTAAGCAATAAGCATTGTTTAATTAAAAAAAACAGAAAACTATGACAACAATCAATTTAAATATTAGACAAGAAAAGGAAATAGGGCACTCAGATATTCAAACGGCTAATTTAGACCTACCATCTCCTATGGTTTTTGAAAAAGAATCTGATGAAGCTTCTAGTAATAGTGCACCACCTTTTCCTATTGAAACAGAGAGTTTTTCATCCGTTGATAATAATAACAATTCACCTAATCCAGAAGAGGAAGAAAACGCTCAACAAATAGATATACATCTATTACCCTCTCCAGAAGAGGAAGAAAGCATGTCGCTTACAGAAGATTTTGCCACAATGCTTCCAGAACCAGACGATTTAGAAGAAGTATCTGAAGTTAAAAAAACTACAAAAACCTCAACTACTAAATCTAAGTAATTAACTTTATTCATTAGAGTTGTTTTAAAGCAACTCTAATGTTTTTTTTATATTAAGGCATTATGCAATTAGCACCCAACAGTACAAAAATAACAGCAACTATTACTAAGGTATTTGAAGGTAATGTTTTAGAAATTGTTATTTTAAAAATACCAACTGGTAAATTATTATCTGCTTTTCTTTGGGTTGGTAAACAGTTAACAGTAATCAATCAATTTACATCTAATCTAAGTTTTGTTTTAAAAGAAGGAGAAATAATTTCTGCAGAAATAGAAATTATCGGAGATCCTTTTAAACAAACCTATTTTATAAATAATATTTCTAAAACAGGTAAAAATATTTAAATATTTAACCTCAAATAAATTAGACATATTAATACAATATACTCTATAATAATATATTACAATAATTTTATGCTAATAAAACTTAAAATAGTTTAAAAACAATAATTTGTAAAATTACTATGAAACAGCTTCGTTTTTTCTTATTTATTATTAGTTTTTGTTTGCTAACATCTTGTTATTCTGTTAGATTAAGAAACGTTAATGGCACTCCACAACCAAATCCTTTTTCTAATAGAGATGATTATTATCGTGGTATGGCTGTTGTTGAACTAGATACAACTATTAATATAAAAATTTCATCAAAAGATTTTACTTACATTATTAAAGAAAAAGAGGTCTGCGAATCTGGCAAATTAAACATAATAGAATATAGCAATACATTAGGTGGTATATTACTTAGTGCTATAACTTTTGGTAGAAAACGTACAATGAAAATTAAGTATGTATGTGAAAAACCCTAAACTATAATTATTATGGCAAACACAAAATCGAAGCTATTAAAAGAGTGGGATACATTGCATAAAAACGGCCCTTTTCCTTTAAAATTATTATATCAAACAAAATTAGAAGGAGAACGTTTTATGCCAAAAAAAATTGATAGGTATAATGACGCAGCTCTCGAAATTCAAAAATTAATAAAAGATAGCCTACAATCTGGTGATGGTTTCCGTGCATACGGCTCTGCTTGGTCTATGAGCAATATTGCCAGCCATAAAGATCGTATGCATTATAACGGATTTATGAATATTTCAATACCAATTCAGGTTCATAATTGCCATCAAGATAATATTTATGATGCCACAAATTTGTTTTTGTTTGAATGCGGTACTACAATTAAAGAAATATCTGAAATCTTAGCAGAAAATGGTAAATCTCTTAAAACAACAGGTGCAAGTAACGGCCAAACTATTGCGGGCTGTATTTCTACCGGTGTGCATGGTGCTGGTATAGATTCTGGTGCAGTGCAAGATTACGTGGTAGGTCTTAATATTATAATAGGTCCAAATACTAATGACATTGTATATCTAGAACCTAAATCTAAACCAACTTTAAATGATGCCTTTATAAATACTTTAAACGCTAGAATTATAAGAGATGATGCCTTGTTTTATGCAGCTTTGGTTGGCTTGGGTAGTTTTGGGTTTATTCATGGAGTAGTGGTAGAGGCTACGCCTGTTTTTCTGCTAAAACGCTATGTAAAAAAAATAGACAAGCGTATTGCTTTTCAGCTTGCGAATACAATGGATTTTGAAAATTCTGTTTTTACAATTCCAGGTGAAATAAATGCACATGGAAAAGGGAAAAGACCTTACCATTATAAAATATTTATAAATCAGTATAGTAATGACCCTAATTGTGTGATAGAGGTAATGTATAAGAAACCATATAAAGCATCCTATCCAGATCCTTTTCCTGTTATAAAAGAATCGTTGTATAGAGATTTAATACATCTGTTTGTTAAACTTGCAGAAAATTTCCCTAAAAGTATTCCTTGGCTAGTTAAACGTTTACGTAAAACAATTTTGCCAGTAGTAAATGAAGAAACTATAGGAATGCTTAAAGAGATTTTTTGGGATGCACCTTACCAAGGGCCAGCGTTTGCTTGTTCATTTGGAGTTCATCATAAAAACTCGGAAAAAGTTATGCATCTTCTTGGTAAACTAACACAAGATGAAGGACCTATACCTGGCATCTTTGCATTACGATTTGTAAAACAAACCAACGCTACTCTTGGTTTTACAAAATTCCCGATTACCTGCATGATTGAGATAGATGGTGTTCTTTGGAAAAAAACACAAAAAATAATGAGCTTAGAAGAATATTCTAGACGAATGATAGAAGTTTTAAAAGAAAACAATATTCCTTTTACCATTCATTGGGGGAAAAATAGTGATTGGAAATTTCCAGGACTAGTAAAACATATGTTTAACGATAAATCTGAAGAATGGGTAGCGCAGCGCAAAAAATTACTATCGCCAGAAATGCAAGAGCTATTTTCTAATAAATTTTTAAAAACTGTTGGGTTAAGTTAGTTGATGGAATGTGTATATAATATAGTTGGTAGCCATTTGGCACCGAAAAAGAGCAATTACAAGACCACCATCCGACTTACGGAATTAAAAAAAACGTTAATTGACTCTCTGAAAGTGAAGAATGAATACCGACAAACGGTCGAAAACTAACCGCTCAAGATCTTAATGGAGTTATTAAATTTTAATCATAATAAAAAATTTATTTTTTGCTTTAGCTTTTATGCTAATTGATACATCTACTTTTGCTAACAATGCAAAGGAAATAGAAGATTTAAAAATCGAAAAAAGAGTTGAAATAGTAAAAACAATTACAACAGAA
>CAYWOM010000206.1:0-4177 GCA_964459905.1 uncultured Polaribacter sp.
AAAGGATAACCAAGTATTTAAAGTTGGAAATATTACAATAACAGTGTTACATACACCAGGACATACAATGGAAAGTTCTTGTTATCTTTTAAAAGATGAAACAGGAAAAAACCATGCAATTTTTAGTGGAGACACTTTGTTTTTAGGTGATGTTGGCCGCCCAGATCTAGCACAAAAAGGAACCATTACAGAAGATGATTTAGCAGGTTTTTTGTTTGATAGCTTGCGCAACAAAGTAATGCTTTTAGAAGACGATGTAATTGTATATCCAGCGCATGGTGCAGGTTCTGCATGTGGTAAAAATTTAAGTAAAGAAACGGTGGGTACAATTGGCAACCAAAAAGAAACCAATTATGCATTAAGGGCAGACATTACCAAAGAAGAATTTGTAAAAGAACTAACCGACGGATTGTTGCCACCACCAGCCTATTTTCCATTAAATGTAAAACTAAATAAAGAGGGGTATAAAGATATAGATGATGTACTAAAAAATAGTAAAAAACCATTATCAGTAATTGAATTTGAGCTGATTGCAAATGAATCTGATGCAATAATTTTAGATGTAAGGCATCAATCAGAATTTATAAAAGGTTTTATACCGCAATCTATTTTTATTGGTGTAGATGGTGGTTTTGCTCCTTGGGTTGGCGCATTAATAAAAGACATTAAACAACCTATTCTATTAGTTTGCGAAAGCGGTAGAGAACAAGAAGTAATTACTAGGCTTTCTAGAGTTGGTTTCGATAATGTTTTAGGATATTTGTCGGGTAGTTTTAGTTCTTGGCAAAACGCGAATAAAGAAATAGATACTTTAACATCTATTTCTGCAGAAACATTAGAAGAAAAAATACAAGAGCATGTTCTTGTATTTGATGTTAGAAAACTAGGTGAATTTTAAAGTGAACACATTAAAATTGCAAAAAGTACACCATTAGACTTCCTAAATAATCATATTTCAGAATTCCCTAAAAACATACCATTTTACTTGCATTGTGCTGGCGGATATCGTTCTGTAATTGCTGCATCTATTTTAAAAGCACGTGGATTTCATAAGGTTATAGATGTTGCAGGAGGATATGCCGCGATTAGAAACACAAATATAGAAAGAACAAACCAAGTCTGTCCATCAACTTTAAAATAAAATGAAACACTTCTTTCTCTTTTTATTAGTAGGCGCTCTTTTTTTAAACTGTAATGAGCAACAAGAAACAGCCACTATTACAACAAAAGAATTAAAAGTACTTTTAATGCAAGAAAAAATTCAATTATTAGATGTTAGAACATCAGCAGAAATTAAAAATGGCTTTATAGAAACAGCGATTTTTATAAATTATTTTGAGGAAGATTTTTTTATAAAAGCCACTAAAGTATTAAACAAAAATAAGCCCGTTTATTTGTATTGTAGATCTGGTAATAGAAGTGGTAAATCTGCTAAAATATTACAAGAAAAAGGTTACAATGTCTACAATGTTTTAGGCGGATATAATCAGTGGAAAAAAGAAAACTAAAAAAATAAATACTGAAATAATAATAGAAAACTTAAAATGTGGCGGTTGTGCAGCAACTATAAAAAAAGGTATCTAAGCTTAGAATTTGTTATTGAAGTAGCCGTAGATGTCGAAAATTTCATAGTTTATGTTGCTTCAGAAAAAGATGCTTTACAAGCAATAAAAGATAAAATTGCTAAATTAGGTTATCTATAAGTTGGTCATAAAAACACTGTTTTACATAAAGAGAAGTCTTTTGTTAGTTGTGTAATTGGTAGAGTAGATGTATAGTTAAAGATTACTTATTATACAGAAATTAAAAGACTAATATTAATAGTTTACTCAGCTTTTTTATTCTCGTAAATTACTAGCTTTTATTATTCTGTAGCAGTTTTATAGTTTGTTTTTTAGATAGAGTTTTTAATATTTCGTATTGTTTTAAATTCGAAATAGAATTTACAGTTTCTGTTTGTTAGGTTATTAAATTTATACTTGGTAAAGCTTCACTATTTAAAGTCGATTTATTGGCTTTATTTTTCGAAGTTTTTTTCGTAATAAATACAACATTTTTTTTTCTTATTGACTTAGTAAAGCATTAGGTATATCCTTACTCTGGTAAACTATAAAAGCTAAACGATTTGTAGTATTTAACTTTAAAGTAACTAGCTAATTAGAAAAGTGTTTGTAATTTATAAAAACCTATAAGTTATTATCATATTGCTTTTTTTAATACAACTAAGAGTAAAAGTAGTTTTTTTATGGTATTTGTATTTCTGTTTTTATAGTCCATTACTACATATTTCCATCAATAATATAGAGAGCTGCAAAATAGTATCTGATAACCCCCTTTTTAAATTTATATTTTTAAATTGATGTTGTTGTATTAGATTACACTTTTAAAATTAAGCCTAAGTATTATAGTACGTAACATTATAAGAAGCAACTCATTTATTTTTTAACTCTCAGTATATTTTTAGAATGAGTGAAACAAATTTAGAAAATAGATTCTAAAATATCTCTAAACTTTAAGGCTAGAAACTATTTTAAATCATCTAAATTTTTTTGAATAGATATTTAGTTAAATAAAAGTTAATTAAAAGTAAAACACTTTTAATTAATAGTAATACTATTATATTTACATTGTAAATGTTAAATTATGAAAAAAGTACTTACAATTTTATTCGGATTATTTTTTACAACTACAGCCGTTTCACAAATAGATGAAAATCAAACTGGAGCTTGGTACATGTATTTTTATAATCATCAATTTAAAGATTCTCAATGGGGAATTCAAGGAGATATCCAATATAGAGATTGGCAAATTTTAGGAGATAGAGAGCAACTTTTATTACGTTCTGGTCTTACATTTAAGCCAAAAGATTCTGGTGTTATGTTTACACTTGGTGGCGCAAATATTACTTCTGGTAAGTTTGGTGATTCTGATGATACTAGTAATGAAAATCGTATTTATCAAGAAGCTTTAATTCCGCAAAAAATAGGAAGTCGATTTTTAATTACACACCGCTTTAGATATGAACAGCGTTTTGTAGAAAACCAAGATTTTAGAACAAGATACCGTTATAATTTATTTGTGAATGTTCCTTTTAATAGTAAAAGTTTAACAGCACCCAAAACAATATATGGTGCTTTTTACAACGAACTTTTTATGAATGGAGAAAGAGATATTGGAAATGGAAATAGCGTAGAATTCTTCGACAGAAATAGAACATATTTAGGCCTGGGTTATGTTATAAATCCAAAAGTTAGAGTGCAGCTAGGTTGGATGAATCAAAAAACCAATACTTGGCAAAAAGGACAGTTACAATTTAGTTTACATCACAATTTTTAATATTAACAAATATAAATCAATTAAACATGAAAAAAGTATTAAATTATTTAGGAGTTATTTTAGTGTCTTTAGCAATTATATCTTGTGCGCAAGAAAAAAAACAAGAAGTAGCTAGTGTAGCAAATGAAGTTGTAAAACAGACACCAGTAAAAAGTATACTTACAGCTGCAGACCAGGCAAATATGAGTCCAGATGAAATTATTGGACGATTAAAAAAGGGGAATGAAAATTTTGTAAGTAATAATCTAACACAAAGAGATCATTCATCACAAAGAAGAGAAGCAATGATTGGGCAATATCCAAAAGCAATTGTACTTTCTTGCGTAGACAGTAGAGTACCAGTAGAAGATGTTTTCGATTTAGGTATTGGAGATATTTTTGTAGCAAGAGTAGCAGGTAATATAGAAAATAAAGATATTGTAGGTTCTATGGAGTTTGCCACTGCAGTTGCAGGTTCTAAGTTGGTAATTGTTATGGGACATACAGCTTGTGGTGCGGTTAAGCATGCAATAGACAATACAGATGCTGCATCTATGGGTATGAATTCTTTACAGAATTTATTAGAAGAAATTAAACCTTCTATGAAATCTATTGAGCCAAATGGAGAAGTTTCTTCTAAAAATGTATCATTTATGAATAATGTAATACATAACAATGCTAAAAAGACGGTAGAAGATATAAGAATTACTTCACCTAAAATGGCAGCTTTAGAGAAAGAAGGAAAAATTAAAATTGTAGCGGCAGTATATAATATGGCTACAGGAAAAGTAGAAATCATTTAAAAAAGTTTGTATTTGTTAATTAGTTAGCTTCAAAAGTTTTTTGATGCTAATTTTATTTT
>CAYWOM010000207.1:0-4175 GCA_964459905.1 uncultured Polaribacter sp.
CCATAGACATATCTCTAAAAACATCTCCTGCATATTCTACAAAATAACCTGTTGCGCCAGATGTTGTTTGTTTTGCAATAATATACAAAGCCACATCCTTTGGCGTTACACCCAAACCTAATGTTCCGTTTACGTTAATACGCATTTTTTTAGGTTTCGGCTGCATAATACATTGTGTAGACAATACCATTTCTACTTCTGATGTTCCAATACCAAAGGCAATAGCACCAAATGCACCGTGTGTAGATGTATGAGAATCTCCACAAACAATGGTTGCACCAGGTAATGTAATTCCGTTTTCTGGCCCTACAACATGTACAATTCCGTTGTTTTTATCGCCCAAACCCCAATGCGAAATTCCGTGCTTTGCCGCATTTTTTTCTAAAGCATCTAACTGATTGGCAGATAATGGATCTGCTACGGGTAAATGCTGGTTTATTGTAGGTGTATTATGGTCTGCCGTTGCAAATGTACGTGCCGGATACACCACTGTATTGCCTCTACTTTCTATTCCTAGAAACGCAACGGGGCTAGTAACTTCGTGGATAAAATGACGGTCTATAAAAAACACATCGGGTCCGTCTTTTACGCTACGAACTACATGCGAGTCCCATACTTTGTCAAATAATGTCTTTGCCATTGTTATTATATTTAGTAACTATTTTTTGTGTCAGCTACCAAAAATAAGGTTTTAGTTGGTTGCCATTGGTTTTATCTGTAGTACTGCACTATACCCAACGGATAAAGTTAGCGTTATTTAACTGATTAACAATATATTAAATTGTTTTAAAATACGATGTCTATTTATTTTGAAGTAACTGTTTTTATGTTGATAAGTTACCATCAAGTGTGCATAAATTGAAATTATGAAACGTTAATTATTTAGTATTTTTACAAAAATTAATTCTTGTTTTTTTTATGTGATGGGGTTTCTGTTGAAATTCTGTGACTGTTGTTGTTTTAAAAAAAATAGAAATAATAATAAAAACAACTTAAACTAACAGCATGTTTTTGCTATTATAAAATAAAGAGATTACTCACCTCTTATTCTATTTCAATAAAAACGAATACACTAAAAGTTAAGCCATTTATTTTTTTAAAAGTTCTGGAAACTTCTTTTTAAACTTATTTAATCTTGGTATAGAAACCGCTTTTACATAACCTTGGTTTGGGTTTCTACGTTCAAAATCTTGGTGATATTCTTCGGCTTTATAAAACTTTTTTAATTGTGTTACTTCGGTAGTAATTTTGCCATTGTAAACTATTTTATTTAAGGTAGTAATGGCATTATTAATAATGTTTTTTTCTGCATCGGTTGTATAAAAAGCAATAGACCTATATTGCGAACCATAATCTGGGTGTTGGCCGTTTTTTGTGGTTGGGTTATGAGAGCCAAAAAAGACAGTTATTAAAGTTTTAAAACTTACTTTTTGGGGGTTGTAATACACCGCAACCGTTTCTGAATGCCCTGTTTTACCGGTACCAATCTCTTGGTAAGTAGGGTTTAGAGTGTTTCCGCCAGCATAACCAGATACTGCCTCCTCTACGCCTGCTACACTTTCAAAAATTGCTTCTACGCACCAAAAACAGCCACTTGCAAAGTAAGCTACTTTTGTTGTTTCTGTAGGAATATATTCGGCTTTTAGAGTACTTTGTTTTTTATCAGAAAAACCAAAACAAGAAATTAATATTACAGAAAAAATTACTATTAATAGGGATTTTAAAACTTTCATATATTTTTATTTTAGAGTGCCAATGGGTAATAAATTTAGCTACAAAATTTAATTAAATAACAGCTTTAGCAAACCTCTTGTAGCTAATTATTTTCAATTAAAAATTGCACCGAAAATATAAATTATATCCTCGGTACAATTTTACGAACTTTTAATTCGAAAATAACAAATCGAATCAATTTATAAGTCGTTTTAAAACAAGTATTCATACAATTTGTTTACAACTTTAGCATTTTATTAAGAAACCTACTTGTACAAAATAGTATAGTTGGTTATTTTTGTTACATAAATTTAATAAAATAAATGGAGCATTTTATAGTTTCTGCACGTAAGTATCGTCCTAAAAATTTTGAGGACGTTATTGGGCAACAAGCCATTACCAATACGTTAGAAAACGCTATAAAAAACAACCATTTAGCACAAGCTTTATTATTTACAGGCCCACGTGGTGTTGGTAAAACATCTTGTGCTAGAATTTTGGCTAAGAAAATTAACGAGCAAGATTTAGAACTTTCTGGAGATGAAGATTTTGCCTTTAATATTTTTGAGCTAGATGCCGCTTCTAACAATTCTGTAGATGATATTAGAAGTTTAACAGACCAGGTTCGCATACCGCCACAAACTGGCAAATACAAAGTATATATTATCGATGAGGTACACATGCTTTCTCAAGCTGCTTTTAATGCTTTTTTAAAGACACTAGAAGAGCCACCTGCACATGCTATTTTTATTTTAGCAACTACAGAAAAGCATAAAATAATTCCTACTATTTTATCGCGTTGTCAGATTTTCGATTTTAAAAGAATTGGTGTTTTAGATGCTAAAAATTATCTAAAAACCATTTGCGAAAAAGAAAATATTACAGCAGAAGATGATGCTTTGCATATTATTGCACAAAAAGCAGACGGCGCAATGCGTGATGCGTTGTCTATTTTTGATAGAGTTGTAAGTTTTTCTGGAAAAAATTTAACAAGAGAAGCTGTTACCGAAAACCTAAACGTTTTAGATTACGAAACCTATTTTACAATTACAGATTTGTTGTTAGAAAATAAAATTCCTGATGTTTTAAATGCCTTTAATACCGTATTGGCAAAAGGTTTTGAGGGGCATCATTTTATAAACGGATTGGCAAGTCATTTTAGAGATTTATTAGTTGCCAAAGACAAAGTTACTTTAGATTTATTAGAAGTTGGCGACAATGCCAAAAAGAAATATTTAACGCAGGCTACCAAAGCAAGCATTCCTTTTTTAATGCAATCTATTGAAAAAGCAAATAATTGCGATTTAAATTACAGAGCCAGTAAAAACCAGCGATTGCTTGTAGAATTATCTTTAATGCAAATTGCCTCTATCACTTTCGATGGAGAAAAAAAAAAGCCAGCTAACTACATAATACCTGCTACATTTTTTCAAGCACTTTCTCCGGCTGTAAAAGAAATTGCAATACCTATTCAAAAAAAGGTTGAAACCAATAAACCACCGCAAAAACAAGTTACAGAAATACCAAAACCTGTTGTTACCAAACCAATTTTAAAAACTACTCAAAGACGCTCCTCATCATCACTTTCATTAAAAAGTGTTCATCAGAAAAAAGAAGTAACCAAGAAAGCAGTTGATGAAAATTTTGATAACCATCCAAAAGATGTTTTTACCCAAGAAGTATTACAAAAACTCTGGAAAGAATACACCAACTTATTACAGCAAAAAGGAGAAAGAAGTATGGCTTCTATAATTGGTACAGATGTACCTATTTTAAAAGAAAATTATAAAATAGAATTTACACTTCCTAACAAGTTAATGCAAGATCAGTTTCATAAAGGAAGACTTAAATTAATGGAGTTTTTAAGAGAAAAGTTAAATAATTTTTCTATTGCTATAGACACCAAAGTAAATGAAACTGTAGAGAAAAAATTTGCTTACACTCCGCAAGAAAAATTTAATAAAATGAAGGAAATGAATCCTTTATTAGAAAAATTACGTCAGACTTTTGAGTTAGATTTGTAAGTACCTAAATTAAAAGAGCATTATACTTTTTCTTTAAAAACCATTTTCTTTCCTAAATAAGATAAGGTTAAACCTTCTTTAGCTTCCTCAGTTTTTTCAAATTCTGGAATTAAATAAATTCCTTCTCCTTTTTCTATAAACAACGGAATGGATTTTTCTTCTTTAGATAACGCATCTAAAATATTAGTATAGTCTTCATCAGAATTAATAGTTACCTCGTTAATTGTTGGGTTTTCTCTATACGCTTCACTTAAATTAATATAATCGTCATTTGGCGTAAAAAAGGTTTGCCTTTCTGTATTTGTTGCTGTTACTATTTCTTTTGATGATGCTAATTTATAAGCACCATGCTCTCCAAAAGATTTAGATAAACTACTTAAAGCGTGATTATTAACCATATCACTACCTGTTAATGCAATTAAATAACCAACATCATTT
>CAYWOM010000208.1:0-4175 GCA_964459905.1 uncultured Polaribacter sp.
CAACTTATTTGTTACTCTTTTTACTAAAACAGAATGTTGCTTATTCTTGACATTTAAAATGTTACTCTTTATTTTTTGAATTTTGAAACACCTGCTTTTAACCAACTATAATAGTCGTCAGCATCAGGCGTATAGGCTACGGGATCTATTAAATTACCTTCATTATGATCCATCAGCACATAAAAAGGTTGTGTATTTGTTTTGTATTTGATAGTTTGTAATTCACTCCATTTTTGACCTATATATTTTAATTTTTTACCAGGTTTTAATTTGGAATCTACTATTTCATCTGCTTTAAGTCGACGTTTGTCATCAACATATAAAGAAATGAGGATCACATCATTTTTTAATATATCTAAAATCTTCGATTTTGGCCAAACATTTTGTTCCATCTTTCTACAATTAACACAGGCTTTTCCTGTAAAATCGATCATTACGGGTTTACCTACTTTTTTGGCATAGGCTAATCCTTTATAATAATCATTGAAAGCTATAATATCATGAGGTGCCATTAAATGAGCTCCCTCAGGCACTTCAATATGTGATGATACACCACCTCCTAATTTTGTAAATCCAACTCCATAAGGAGATTCACTATAATGTTGAGGAGGAGGAAATGCACTTATTAAATTTAAAGGTGCTCCCCATAATCCTGGAATCATATAAATCGTAAAGGATAATACGATTAACCCTAAACTTAAACGTCCCACAGAAATATGTGTTAATGGTGAATCGTGTGGCAATTGTATTTTTCCAAATAAATAAAATGCTAACGCTCCAAATATTGCTATCCAAATTGCTAAGAAAACTTCACGTTCTAACCAATGTAATTGTAATACTAAATCTGCATTTGATAAGAATTTAAATGCCAATGCCAATTCTAAAAAACCTAAAACTACTTTTACAGTATTTAACCATCCGCCAGATTTTGGCAACGAATTTAACCAACCAGGAAAGGCTGCAAATAGTGCAAATGGTAAAGCTATTGCTAACGAAAAACCAAGCATACCAACAATAGGTCCAATTTGATTTCCACCCGCTGCGGCTTCAACTAATAAGGTTCCTACAATTGGTCCTGTACAAGAAAAAGATACAATTGCCAATGCCAAAGCCATAAAAAAGATTCCTATTAAACCCCCTTTATCTGCTTGAGAGTCTACTTTATTCGCCCAAGAATTTGGTAACATAATTTCAAATGCACCTAAAAACGATGTCGCAAAAATAAGCAACAAAAAGAAAAAAGAAACATTAAACCAAACATTGGTAGATAGTGCATTTAATGCATCTGCACCAAATAACAAACTAACCAATACGCCTAGTAATACATATATTATAATGATAGAAATACCATAAATAAGTGCATTTTTAATTCCGGCAGCTTTAGTTTTACTTTGTTTGGTGAAAAAACTAACAGTCATTGGTATCATTGGAAAAACACAAGGCGTTAACAATGCCGCAAAGCCCGATAAAAATGCAATTAAGAAAATAGAAAGCAACCCTTTATTGTTTGATAAAGTATTATTTTCTTTTGACTTTAAAAACTCTTTTGTAGTAGTTTTTGAGGCAATTTTAGCATTTAAAAGATTAAATTCTAAATCTATTTCTGTGGGTGCTAAACATTGTGTATCATCACAAACCATAAATTCTACGGTTGCATAGACTAATTTATTATTACTTGAAACGTTTATTTTTTGTTTAAAAACTGCAACATCTTCAAAATATTTAATCTTCATTTCAAAGACTTTATCATCTACTGTAATGCCTTTACCCCCCACTGTTTTACCTTCTACCTTGAATTTTCCTTTAGTTTCATCAAAAACAAACAAAGTAGCAATTGGTCCGTTTTCTGGAACATCTTGCGAATATAAATGCCATCCTTTTTCTAAAACTGCAGTTGCAATAAGGGTGTATTGTGTATCCGTATTTTTTTCAACTGAAGCACTCCATTTTACAGGATTCTGAATTTGTGCAATTGTTCCAAAACCTATCGTTAAAATAAGAAGTGTAATAATTTTTTTTAGATTCATAAAGTATGCTTAAAATGAAATAGTTAGTAATGTTTAATGTATCCAACTATATCTCACAAAAATATAAATTAATTTGTGAAAAAAGTTTAGTTATGTATTCATTTTTCTATTAAACTTTTTTTAATATAAAAAACTAAAAAGTATCTAGAACTCTAATATATAAAACAGATTGGTAGATGTATTAAAGAGTAACGAAATGGTAAAAACGAAATAAGAATTAAAATAAAAACCTCATAATCAAAAGATTATGAGGTTTTCTGCGGAGAATGAGGGATTCGAACCCCCGGACCTGTTACAGTCAACAGTTTTCAAGACTGCCGCATTCGACCACTCTGCCAATTCTCCAGAAGCCTCATCAGGTATTCCCTGAATGCGGATGCAAATATAGAAAGCTTTTTTAATTAATAAAGCAAAAAAAAACTTTATTTTTCATATTTTTTGAATATCATTAAATTGTTGTTTTATAATGCTAATAATCAGCCATTTTAAATAAAAAAAAACGACTAGAAATAGTTAGCAACAAAATAAAAAATAAACTTATTTCTAGATAGTTTAGTATATTTGTGTCATATTTTATAAACAAAATTATGTCATTTAATTCTTTTGGAAATTTATTAAAAGTTACAACCTATGGAGAATCTCATGGAACTGCTATTGGTGGTGTTATAGATGGTTTTCCGGCAGGTTTAAAGGTCGATTTTAACGCCATTCAAGAAGAATTAAATAGGCGTAAACCCGGACAATCTAAAATTGTTACACAGCGTAAAGAACCAGATACTGTAGAGTTTCTTTCTGGAATTTTTGAAGGTATAACTACAGGAACTTCTATTGGTTTTATTATTAAAAACACCAATCAAAAAAGTAAAGATTATAATCACAACACCAATATATACAGGCCTTCTCATGCAGATTACACGTATGACAAAAAATTTGGCGTTAGAGATTATAGAGGTGGTGGTAGAAGCTCTGCTCGTGAAACTGCCAATTGGGTAGTTGCTGGTGCGTTGGCAAAGCAATTAATTGCAAGTATTTCTATTAATGCGTTTACGTCTTCTGTTGGAGATATTTTTATAGACAAACCTTACCTAGAGTTAGATTTTTCTAAAACCGAAGACAATATAGTTCGCTGTCCGGATGAAACATCCGCAGAAAAAATGATTTCTAAAATTAAAGAAATTAGAAAAGCTGGAGATACTATTGGTGGTACAATAACTTGTGTTGCACAAAATGTTCCTGTTGGTTTAGGTGAACCCATTTTTAATAAACTACACGCAGAGTTAGGCAAAGCAATGCTTTCTATTAATGCTGTTAAAGGTTTTGAATTTGGTAGTGGTTTTTGTGGTGCAAAAATGAAAGGTTCTGAACATAATGATGTTTTTAATGCCGATGGAACTACACAAACAAATTTGTCTGGTGGTATACAAGGTGGTATTAGCAACGGAATGGATATTTACTTTAGAGTTGCTTTTAAACCAGTTGCCACTATTATGAGCGCACAACAAACTATAAATTCTGAAAATGAGCTTACAGAAATCACCGGAAAAGGAAGACATGATCCTTGTGTAGTTCCCAGAGCTGTGCCAATTATTGAAGCTATGACTGCTTTGGTTTTGGCTGATTTTTGGTTGATAAATAGAACAAGACAAGTTTAGTTTTTTATTTATACAGTGAAATTTATTATACGTATATAAAAAAAGTGAAACTTTCGTTTCACTTTTTTTTATTTTTTTAATTTTCCACTTGGACCAAAATTCATTGTATTTGGTGGTTGTTCGTAATCTTTTATCTCGCCATGCGCTTTTTCAAACTTTCTTACATTGTCTGCTAAAGCTTTGGTTAATCTTTTTGCATGTTGTGGTGTTAAAATAATTCTAGATTTTACTTTTGCCTTTGGTATTCCAGGCATTATATTGATAAAATCTACAATAAATTCTGACATAGAATGATTAATAATAGCTAGGTTAGAATAGGTTCCTTCTGCTATTTCTTGATCTAATTCTATATTTAACTGCCCATCTTTGTTTTTGTTTTCTTCCATGTTTTATAGTGTTTAATTGTGTAACTATTAAAATGTGTAAATGCAAGACTGTATAAAATATAAAAAGTTGAATTGAATATTGTAATTTAAATTACAGTAAACAATTCAAC
>CAYWOM010000209.1:0-4173 GCA_964459905.1 uncultured Polaribacter sp.
GCAAACTTTACTCCTTTTGTTTTTAAAGCAGCAGTTTCTATACGTTTTTTACACATGCCACAAATGCCATCTACTTCAAACGAAATTTTGGCGTTTTTTTTCTTTTTTACCTCTTGAGATTGTACTGAAAAGCCAATCAAAAACAAACTGAGCACTACTATTATATTTTTCATTTTATTAGTTTTGTTATTCCTGCTAAGGCAGTAATTTTATTATTACTTGTTCTATTTTATTTTAAATCGTAATCCTGCATAAATTGCGCGTCCAAAAATTGGAGCGTATACAATGGTGGTATCAAAATTTGAGCCAAAAGGAGCATCGCTTGCTAAAATAGGATTTTTTTGTTGCACATTTGTTAAATTCTCTGCGCCACCATAAATTTCAAACGTATTAGAAAACACTTTTGTTATTTGAGAATTTAACATGCTGTAGGCATTAGAATATGCTGGCAATTGATATTCAATAGAATTAGAACTTGTATTTGGCAAACGTTGTTTTCCTATTAAATTATAGGTGGCATCAAATTTCCATTGCGCTCCGTTTTCTTTTGCATTTGTTTCATAAGAAATATTTGCAAAAAACCTGTTTTCGGGTTGTATTGGTTTTTGAAAATTGCCGGTTTTATAATCTGTAGTAACATCAAAATATTTATAAGCAGTTCTTAGATTTAAGTTTTCTAAAAGCGTATAATTTACTTCAACCTGAAAACTATTTGCAATACTTTTTCCTTTTAAATCATAAAAAGAAACGGCTTGCGGGTTTTCCCAATCTACCACAATTTGGTTGCTAAAGTCGGTTCTATAAAAATCGAAAGTAATGTCTCCCTTTTTATCAAAAAGATTAAATTTTTGAAGATAAGAAACGCCATAATTCCATGCAATTTCTGGGTTTAAACCATAGATGTTTCCACCAACATTATCAATAGTAATTTGCCGAGAACTTGCAAATAATTGCTGATTTTCAGCAAAAATATTGGCACTTCTTTTTCCTCGTCCAACAGAAGCTCTAAAAACGCCTTTTTCCCAAGGAACATAACGTAAATGCAATCTAGGGGTTATAAATGTACCCAATAAATTATGTGTATCTACCCGCAAACCTACTGTTAAGCTAAAATTTTCTAGATTATCAAAAGCATATTCAAAAAAAGCGCCCACAGAATTTTCATTTCTACTATAATCTAAGATGTTTACCAATTCATCATAATTATCATAGGTAAAACTAATTCCGGTTTTAAACTTGTTTCTAGTATCGCCAATTATCGAGTTAAAAATAAGGTTAGAATATACACTTTCGTGTGTAATATTATAACTATTTAATCCAAAATAAGAATCTTGTTCATGATTGCTGTAGGCCATTTGAAAACCAATACTTTGAAAAGGTATTTCAGGAAAAACATAGCCTAATTTTGCAGAGGTTTCAAAACGTTTTGTGTCAATTTCGCTTCCCCATATATTGGTTGTACCTTTATCTGTCTCTGGATTAAAATTAATTTCTCCGGTTTGTTTTTCATCCTTTAAAAACCGCACACTTAAAAAGCTTACCCAACCTTTTTCGGCATCGGTATATTGCCAACGGTTCATTACATTAATTTGATTTGCTAATGGCGCATCTAAAAAATTATCATTATTTCTATCAAATTTTTCTCCCCTATAATTTCCATGAATGTACAAACCTGTTTGCCATTTATCGGTTATTTTTTCATTAAAATGAGAGTTTAATTCTAATCTGCCATTTAAAGAACTGTAAGCGTTTAAGAAAAATTTATTGTCTGTAGCAGGTTTTACCAATTCTGCATTTATTTGCCCAGAAATACTTTCGTAGCCATTTACAACAGATCCTGCACCTTTGGTAATTTGTATACTTTCTACCCAAGTACCTGGGGTAAAAGTAAGACCAAAAGCTTGTGATGCACCTCTAACCGAAGGGATGTTTTCTTGGGTTATTAATAAATACGGACTTGTTAAACCCAGCATTTGTATTTGTTTGGTACCCGTTAAGGCATCAGAAAAACTAACATCTATAGAGGGGTTTGTTTCAAAACTTTCTGCCAAATTACAGCAAGCAGCTTTTAATAATTCTTCTGCATTTACTGTAAAAACATTTGCTGTAGCTAAAAACGATTTTTGCGTTGCATTCTTTTTACTCTTAATAGTAATTTCCGATAAGTTACTTTCTTGTGTTAAAAAGTAATGAATAGGAGTTGAATTTTTAATGCTAATTGTATCTGTTTTATAACCAATATAACTAACTATCAGTTTTTTGTAGCTAGATTTGTAGGCAATTGTAAACCAACCTTTTTCATTGGTTACTGCGCCAATATTTGTGTTTAGCCAATGCACACTTGCGCCTGAAACACCTAAGTTTTTTTCTTCATTATTTTTATCCATAATCATACCTGTTACGGTATTTTGAGAACAGATTATGAGTGGAATAAATAGTAAAATACTACTTAAAATATATTTTTTCATTGTTTTAATTTTTAATTGATAATAAGACTAAATCTTCCTCTAAAAAGAAAAAGTTTAAGTGTTAAAATTTCTGTCTTTAGAGGAATGACAATTTTAAAGGAAGCATATTGGCAAAAAAGCCACTATGAATTCTTTTCAATTAAAATCAAATTAAAAAAGTTTGGTATAAAACCTGATAGTTGAGTGGAGTGTCTGGTGGAGAAAAATCTTTGTAGTAACTCTTTTCTGATGTAATTTTTGAAAATAAATCAGTGTAAGAAACAAAAAAAGCAGTTAAAAATTGTTTTTTCTCAAAGTCTAAATTATCAACAGAACTGTGTTGTAATTTATCTTGACCTTCAATTCTATGCAGCTCGTCTTTACAACAATTTTTCTTTTTAGTTGTGGCAATTCCGTCCATCATCATTCCACAATCTTTGGCATCACCTGTAAAAGAAACATCCATTAAAAAATTGCCGCAATAGTGTGCTTCTACCGTAAAAGAAAAAGTAGAAATAAGCACTAGAACTGCTATTAAAGTTGCTGTTATTTTTGAAAAAAAATGTTTCATTCTTATTGCAAATTTACAATAAGATAATTTAACTTTGTGTTAAAGTTTTTTTGAGATATTTTAGTATTATTTTTTATTATGAATTTAAGATTATTACAACAGAAAATAGAGGCTATTACATTATGTAAAGCTAATTTTAAAGATAAGTTGCAAGCAATTTGTAATTATCTAGAAAAAGAAATTTCTTATTACGATTGGGTTGGTTTTTATTTTAAAAACGGAAACAAAAATGAACTAAAACTGGCGCAATATACAGGCGAAGAAACTGAGCACACAATTATACCTTTTGGTAAAGGTATTTGTGGGCAAGTTGCTGTTAGTAATAAAAACTTTGTAGTACAAGATGTTGCTTCACAAGACAATTATATTTCTTGTGGTTGGAAAGTGAAATCAGAAATTGTGGTACCAATCTTTGTAAATGGAGAAAATATTGGGCAGATAGACATAGATTCTCATACAATAAACCCTTTTACAAAAGAAGATGAATTATTACTTGAATTTGTATGTAAAAAGGTTGCTACTCTTTTTTAAAGTTTTTATTATCATTTATCTATTAAAACCGCCACTTATATTATATAAAACCCGATTGTCTATTTAATAATATTAATTCTGTATAATGTTATATTTTTGTTAAATAATTGCAAACCAAGACTTTGTTATTTGAGAGCATAATTTAGAATAAAATATACCATAATCAATAATGTTAAAAGAAGAATACAATTCCCATGTTGCCTCAAATGATTCAGAAACTAAAGTTAAAAAAGATTCTTTGCTAGATAAATTTATAATTTGGTTTAGAGATTTTTTAGATACAGCAGAGTAAAACTTAAAAAGCTAACTCGTTTTTATTTAAATAATAAAAATATAAAATTTAGTTAATGCAATTGTTAATTACTTCTATTTTTTGGTGTTAAATTTCATTGTGTTTAAAGATTGGTTTTATTAGCTTTGTACGCTTAACAACACACTATTAAATGAGCACTTCAAAAACAATTAAATCTGCTTTAATTTCGGTATTTCACAAAGATGGTCTAGAGCCACTAGTGAAAAAGTTAAATGAATTAAATGTAACTATCTATTCCACTGGAGGAACAGAGAAATTTATTAAAGACTTAGGAATAAATGTTATTCCTGTAGACGAGGTTACATCTTATC